>JAFGMN010000033.1 GCA_016927515.1 candidate division CSSED10-310 bacterium
CATTCATCACTCCTTCCCATTCGGCGCCCTGGAGTCCGCCCCGCCATTCCGTGAATCGCAAATGTCCGGTAAAACTCGTCGACAATTTCGCCCATATCCACCGGAAGTCGCATCCAAACCTCCCGGACAACAGGCTCGGGAACACCACCGAACATGGCTTCCGCAATCCCTCCCGCCATGCACGCAAGGGTGTCACTGTCGCCGCCCAGGGAGATGGCATTGCGGACAGCATCTTCATACCCACCCGCGTCAAGACAGGCAATCATGGCCTCAGGCACACTGCCAGCACAGGAAACATCGAACCCATACCCGGGCCGGATCACATCAACCGTCCGATCCAGATCATATCCAAACTGCTCCCTGATCGTTCGGCGAATCGTATTTCTGCTGTTGCCGGTTCGAGCCAGAAATATTGCCAGGGCAACGGCCTGAGCACCGCATACCGCATCGGGATGCGTATGCGATACGCAGGCACATGCCGCCGATTCCCGAAGCACGCTCGCGGCATCCCGGGCCGCCCAACCAATGGGGCTCACACGCATTGCAGAGCCATTGCCCCAACTGGGACGGGGCTGTGGATTATCTTCCTGAAGCCATGCTGCAAACAGGGATCCATACCCCACATCCGGGTATCGCCGGCCCCAGCGGAGCAAGGCCTCGCGATAGGGTGTACCCGTAAGCACAGCCTCCGCCACTGCCACCGTCATCACCGTGTCGTCGGTGAACCGGGATCCGGAAGCGAATAACGAAAACTGCCTGGTTTTGATAGGACGGTTTTCATACACCGATCCGATCATATCCCCCGCAATCGCACCGATCATCCGCTCATCCCCTCACCAGTTTCGCTCTGAATGGCCTTACTTGACCCGTATCAGGATCGGCATCCAGTATCGGATCCCACCGTTTCATTTTCAACCCGCAGGCCGCCGGATTCGGATTCGACCCGTTTACAAACCGGAGAAAATGCCATACAGATCGAACAGGAGGTCGATATGGCAATCAAGAACCTGGACGCAATTTTCAAACCCCAGCGAATTGCATTGATCGGTGTAACGCCCAACCCCCGCAGCGTCAGCGGATCGGTACTGCGCAATCTGATTAACGGCGGATTCAACGGCGTCGTGTACCCGGTGAACGCCACCAGCGAAGCGGTTCTGGGGATTCCCTGTTACCCGGATATCGAATCGCTGCCCCGGACACCTGACCTGGCGATCATTTGCACGCCACCGGACGACGTCCCTGAGACGGTGCGCAGGTGCGGCGCTGTCGGAGTGAAAGGCATTGTCATCATCACTGCCGGTTTTCGTGAAACGGGATCGGCTGGCCGAGCCCTGGAAAACCGGATCCAATCCATGCTGGATACATTCCCCGATATGCGCATTCTCGGACCGAACTGCCTCGGCGTCATCGCACCGAAAATCCGATTCAACGCAAGTTTCGCCGGTGACATGCCGAAGGCTGGCAATGTAGCATTTATTTCGCAATCCGGCGCTTTATGCACATCGGTTCTCGATTGGGCACTGGAAGAAAACATCGGGTTTTCATATTTCGTATCCATTGGTAACGGGTTGGATGTCGATTTTGCAGATCTTATCGATTACTTCGGTGAGGATGAACAGACAAAATCCATTATTTTGTATGTTGAATCGATCCAGGATGCCCGGAAGTTCATGACGGCAACCCGGGCATTCGCACGGACGAAACCGATTGTGGCCTACAAAGCCGGCCGTTTTCCGGCATCGGCCGCCGCCGCCGCCTCCCATACAGGCGCAATGGCGGCAGAAGACGATGTATATGATGCGGCATTCGAGCGGGCCGGTATCGTGCGTGTATTCGACATCGGCGATATTTTCAACTGCGCCGAACTGATCGGCCGGCACAAGTTGCCGCGGGGACCCCGGTTGGCTATCGTCACCAACGCCGGCGGGCCGGGTGTCATGGCCACAGATGCCCTCATCGCCCACGACGGTGTTCTTGCGTCGCTGACACCAGACACGATCACCGCACTGAACGAACAACTCCCACCATCCTGGTCTCACGGCAATCCGGTGGATATCCTCGGAGATGCACCGGCCAAACGGCTGGCAAAAACCGTTGAAATCGTGCTGAACGATGAAACCGTGGATGCCCTGCTGGTCATTCTGACACCCCAAGCGATGACCAATGCGACGGCAGCGGCCCGGGAAGTCGCCCGAATCAGCACTACCAGCACCAAACCGGTGCTGGCCGCATGGCTCGGCGGTCGAAGCATGAAAGAAGGAATCGACATCCTCATGCAGAGCAACATCGCAACATTTACGACCCCGGAACAGGCCATCCGGGCATTCATGTTTCTAATGTCTTACAGCCGCAATCTGGAAATTTTGTATGAAACACCCCGGGATATTCCAGTCAGGTTTTCGCTGGATCAATCCATTCGTCGGGATCAATTCTATGCGCTGGTTCCGGATGCTGACGGAGTATTATCCGAGATGGATTCCAAGCAGGTTCTGGAAGCGTATGGTGTCCCGGTGACCCGGCCCCGGCTGGCCCGAAGTCCTGAGGAAGCGGCAGACATTGTCCGGGAGATGGGCTGTGCGGTGGCAATGAAAATCCATTCGCTGGACATTACGCACAAGACCGATGTCGGGGGAGTCGTGTTGAGCATCATGACACCCGCTGCGGCTGCGGATGCGTTTGAACGGATCATGGCCTCGGCGGCCCG
>JAFGMN010000288.1 GCA_016927515.1 candidate division CSSED10-310 bacterium
CGGATCAGGCCCTGGCCATCGTCAATCGGGTGATCGGGGTATCATCATGTCCTTCCGATCGGGGAGGGCATGTCCTTTCCGAATGACATTTTCCGGTGACCGCTCCGTATTGAAGCTTGCCGGAAGTGGATGATGAATGGCATTATGCGCTGGCACTCTTTTTGCTTATTCAGGATGCCGTCACGCAACGATGAACGAACTGACGATGGTTGATGATGGATTTGAAGGAGGTTTTCTGATGAAGCAGAGAGGTTTGATGAAGCAGATAGGATCGGGTGGGTTGATCGCCCTGCTGGCTCTGACTGGTTGGACCGGTTCCGTTTGTGCGCAGTATCGCGGTGGCCGGTATGCGCAAAGCGCTTACAGCCTGGCATACGAGCCTGGCGTGATTCAGATTACGCCCTTTGGCGGGTTTCTCATCGGCGACCAGTATGATGCGGAGATTGGCGGGAGTAACTGGTCTGGCGAGGTCGAGCAGGATGACAGTGCGATTTGGGGTATTCGCATTGGCTTCGGTGTGGCGCGGCAAGTGGGAATTGAATTCCAGGTGTCGCATGCATCAACCACTTTCTATGGGGTCACGGGAGACGACTGGTTTGGCTCGCGATCGGATCTGGGGGATGCCGATGTGTATCATGTCCTGGGCAACGTCAACTTCGATTTGGCAAGTGGCTCCATTGTACCGTATTTGGCCCTGGGGCTTGGGACGACGGTATATGATCTGGAGAGCGGTCATTCCGATTCGGAATTTACCGGGACGTTGGCGGGTGGACTGAAAGCCCGGATTGCTTCCAACATTGCATTGCGATTCGAAATCCGCGGGTATGTGACCCAGGTCGAAGACAGTGAATACTCCTATTACTGGGACGGATATTACTACGAGTGGGAAAACACGAGCGACGATTATTTGACGACGATCGAAACCAGTCTGGGTTTGAGTTTTATCTTATGATGAACCGGCGGTGGATGTGGGTGTGACGGAATATCCGGATCCGCTGTTCGGCCCCCGGAACGAATCGGCACCTGCATCGCCGTTAGCGGAACGCATGCGCCCCCGCGACTTATCCGAGGTTGTCGGGCAGGCGCATGTGCTGGGTCCGGGCCGTGCGCTGCATCGGGTCATCGAGCGGGGAATTCCCGTTTCGATGATTTTCTGGGGACCACCGGGTTCCGGAAAAACCACGCTGGCACGGCTCATGGCCCAGCAAACGGACGCGCTGTTTGTCGAGTATTCTGCAGTGTTATCTGGAGTCAAGCAGATCAGAGAAGTGATCGAACGGGCGAAAATGGTTCGTGCGCAGAGTGGGCGGCGAACCATTCTGTTCATCGATGAGATCCACCGATTCAACAAGGCTCAGCAGGATGCTTTTCTGCCTCATGTTGAGAATGGGCAGATTGTTCTTATTGGGGCGACCACGGAGAATCCATCGTTTGAAGTGATTCCAGCGTTGATATCGCGATGTCGAACCTTTGTGCTGCGCGAACTGACGGCTGATGATTTACGGATGCTGGTGGAACGGGCGTTGGTGGATGAGGACCGGGGACTTGGCCGGGATGTGGCTGAAATGGATCCGGCTGCGCTGGATTTCCTGGTGAACGCATCGGCTGGGGACGCCCGGATTGCCTTGGGCACTTTGGAGTTGGCTGCGCGGCTGGCACGGGAAGACGGAGTTCCGGTTCGCATTGCTCTGGCGCATATCACCGAAGCGATCCAGGCACGACCGGTGGCGTATGACAAGAGCGGTGAACATCACTTTAACATGATATCGGCGTTTCAAAAGAGTATTCGGGGATCGGATCCTGATGCGGCATTGTACTGGATGGAGCGGATGCTGGTTGGTGGCGAGGATCCGCTATACATTGCCCGCCGCCTTGTACGAATTGCCAGCGAAGATGTCGGACTCGCCGATCCGCAAGCGTTACCGGTGGTCATCGCTGCACGGCAGGCGTTTGCTATGTTGGGGTCGCCGGAGGGTGAACTGGCGTTGGCGGAAGCCGTGATTTATCTTGCAACAGCGCCGAAATCCAATTCGGTGGAGACTGCGATGAAGCGGGCGCGGGGTCGGGCAGAGGAAACCGGTCATCTGGGGGTGCCGCTTCATATCCGCAATGCTGTGTCGACAATCGGCCGGCAGGAAGGATATGGATGCGGGTATATCTATGATCATGATGTACCGGGATCGTATGCGGGACAGGAGTTCTTACCGGAGGAACTGGCAGGGGAGACGTATTATTTGCCGAAGCAGTTAGGTTTTGAGCGGGAGATTGTGCGGCGGATGGAATGGTTTCGGAAGCGCAAGCGCGAACAGCAGAGTGAAGTGAATGATCGCCGGATGGAAGTGAATGATTGGCAGAAAAAAGTTGATCATTCCGATCAATAAGTATAATATCTTCATTTGTTGATTTTTTGATAATCGGTTTGAGGGTAGTTGGATGATTCATTTTTTTAAAGCGCTTGCGGATGAGACTCGGCTTCGGATTCTTGGAATCATGAGTATGGGTGAATTTTCCGTACAGGAGATCACGCGGATTTTGAACATGGGTCAGAGCCGGATATCGCGTCATCTAAAAATTCTGAGTGATGCGGGTGTTGCGGAGTATCGTCGGGATGGGGCGCGGGTGTTTTACCGGTTGAATCGGAGCACAGAGGGGTATTTATCACGGCTTGTCCAGGACACGGTGAAGTGGTTGGAGGAGAAACCGGAGTGGGATGCTTTATCGACGGCGGTGGACGAGGTGTTGGAATGGCGTCGGTTGCAGTCCCGATCGTTTTTCTCGGAGGTGGGCCAGGATTGGCCGTCGATTTTGGAACGGTTTGTGGATCAGGACG
>JAFGMN010000289.1 GCA_016927515.1 candidate division CSSED10-310 bacterium
AGGGTAGGCAATTGCATAATGGATAATGAAGCGGGTCAGCAGGATGCTGCCCAGGGAGAGGCTGAGCATCGCCGATCCGTTGAACAGTTTGCCGGGGCTGTACAGGGCCCAGATTCGCAGAATGGTCGAAGCCTGACGCCGGATATAGTATGCATTGCTGTGAAACAGGCGACTGGGACGTGTGGGTGGATTGATTGCGACGGTGACGGGTGTCATTCGCAGGCCGCTTTTGGCTGCCTGAATGATGGTTTCGATTGTGTAGGTGAAATCCGACAACACTTTCAATTCCCGGATAGCTCGGCGGGAGTAGGCGCGGAAACCGCTGGTTACGTCGGGTATCTGAACACCGGTCAGCCACGTGACCATACGGCTGCCGATGCGTTGCAGTTTTTTCTTCAGTGGTGAGAAGTGTGCGATGGACTCGATGGGGCGGCAGCCGACCACGATATCCGCATCGTGAATCAGAATGGGAGCGATCAGATCGGGTATGCAGTGGCCGGGGTATTGATTGTCGGCATCGGTGTTGACGACGATATCCGCGCCCATCTGTTCGGATTCGGACAACCCCCGGGCGAAGGCTTTGGCCAGACCTTGATTATAAGGGAATGATACGACGCGGTGAACGCCGTGTTCCCGTGCGATCCGGGCGGTACCGTCGGTTGAACCGTCGTCGATAACGAGGATTTCGATGGCATCGATGCCGGCGATGGTTTGAGGAATTCCGGCGAGTGTCTCCGGAAGGGTTTCGGCTTCATTAAAGCAGGGTATCTGGATCACCAGTTTCATAGGTTCCATTCTTGCGATTTTTCATCGTTTCCGCAATGTTTTTATGCAGTCCCCACTCAACCGATTCCGATGGGAACAGGAAATGGATGTTGAAAACCGCACCAGATAAATGCTACGTTAGAAAAGCGTTTTGTAACCAAGGGACAATGAAATGAAGGAAGAATGCCATGGCTGTTGAACGAATTCATGATGTGGTGATCCTTGGAACCGGTCTGGCCGGGTTGCGGTGTGCGCTGGAGCTTTCCCGAGCCGACAGCGGTATTGATATCGCGATGATATCCAAAGTCCAGATCATGCGGGCGCATTCGGGATGCGCCGAAGGGGGTACGGGTGCCGTTCTGAACGAAGCGGACGGTGACAGTTTTGAACTGCATGGATGGGACACAGTGAAGGGATCGGACTTTCTGGCCGATCAGGATGTGATTCAGCGGTTTGTGGAGTGTTCACCGAAGGAGATCTACTTACTGGAGCATCTCGGGTTGCCGTGGTCTCGGCAGGAGAACGGCCGAATTTTCCAGCGGCCGTTTGGGGGGCACAGTTATCCACGGGCGACGATGGCGGCGGATAAAACGGGATTCATGGAGATGCAGACGCTGTATGATACGTTGACGCGGTTTGCGAACTGGACGAATTATCACGAGTGTTTTGCGACCGATATTATTGTGCAGGACGGTGAGTTTCGTGGACTGACGTTTATTGATTCACGGACGGGGGAGTTCGTGATTGTGCGGGGAAAAGCGTTGTTGATTGCTACGGGTGGTGTCGGCTGCCTTTATGGTTTCACGACGTATTCTCAAACGGTGACGGGGGATGGACAGGCCATGGCGATTCGGGCCGGGTTGCCGCTCGAAGACCCGGAGTTCATTCAATTCCATCCGACGGGCCTTGTACCCTCGGGGATCCTGATGACAGAAGGCTGTCGAGGCGAAGGTGGATACCTGAGAAACAGTGCCGGTGAGCGATTCATGGACCGGTATGCGAAAGAAAAAATGGAACTGGCTCCACGGGATATCGTGTCGCGGGCAGAGACGACGGAGATTCTTGAGGGGCGAGGTTTCGAGGGTCCGGAAGGCCTCGATTATGTGCACCTGGATCTGACGCATCTCGGGGCCGAAAAAATCAACAAACGATTGCCGTTGATCCGGGAAGTCACGATGAAATTCCTTGGCCTGGATCCCATTACCACGCCGATTCCGGTCCGGGCTGTGTCGCATTATTCCATGGGCGGTATCGAAACGGATATCAATGCCCGGACACGCTGTGAAAACATCTGGGCAGCAGGCGAGGTTGCCTGTGCATCGCTGCATGGTGCGAACCGATTGGGAACGAACTCCACTGCCGAGTGCCTGGTGTTCGGTGCCATTGCAGGCGACGAAATCCTGAAATACCTGAAGAAAAAGAAAAAACCAGCGGATTGCCCGGCGCAGCGCGTGGCAACGATCGAAAAATTCTTATTCGATGATCTCATGCAGCGCAATGGCGGCGAAAATCCATACCATATCCGGAAGGAACTGCGGGTAGCGATGGATCGGTATGCCGGTGTATTCCGGGATCGGGACGAGATGAATGCCGGTCTCCGGAAAGTGGCGGAACTGGTGGAGCGGTTCGAAAAAATCACCGTGGAAGACCGGAGCCGGGTCTACAATTCGAATTTCTACAATGTGCTTGAAACGCGGAACATGCTGTTGCTGGCACAGGTTCTGCTGACCGGTGCTGTTCTGAGGGAGGAATCTCGGGGAGCGCATTCGCGGCGCGATTATCTGCGGCGGGATGATGTCAAATGGCTGAAGCATACCCTGGTCACACTGGACGACGGCGGACTAAAGGTGGAGTATAAGCCGGTGACGCTGGGAAAATGGGAACCTGTTGAACGGAAATACTAGGAGAGGGATCATGGCGGAAAAAAAAGAATTGGACCGCAGACTGGGTATCAAAGGATGGGCACTCGGCGGCCGCTGGGGATTCGAACGGTATTTGTACACCCTGCATCGCATCACCGGTCTCGGCCTGGTCACCTATTTTCTTTTGCACATACTTGTGACCAGCACCCGGGCGTTCGGCGGACGAGCGATATGGGATCCGCTCATGGGAACGTTGGGCAGCGGCTTTTTTAAAGCCGGTGAGTTCCTTGTCTTCGCCGGGTTCGCCATTCATGGACTTAATGGAATCCGGCTGATTCTGATCGAATTGGGTATTGCCACGGGAAAAGCCATCGAGCCGGAGTATCCCTATCCGACATCCGTCGGCAACCAGCGACCTCTGGCCATCACCGTTTCCATTCTGGCTGCGGTGCTTATTGTTCTGGGCGCTTACAACATCTTTATCGCCCATTAGGAGGAACCTTCATGAGACAGACACGGGGATGGTTTTTTCATGTGGCCGCCGGGCTCGCCCTGGTGATTCTCCTGGGAACCCATATGACGATTATGCATCTGGATCAGGTGACCGGTGGCGCCGGCAATGCCGATCCCGCACTTAAACCAGTGGATTGGGAGAATGTGACCCAGCGCGGTGACAGCCCGTGGATGGCACTGTTTTATATCGCGTTCCTGGGAGCCGCTCTTTTCCACGGGCTGTTCGGAACGCGTACAATTCTGTTGGAAACGGATTTCGGCGCTCGGAATCGGAAAACGCTAACTGCGGTCATTGTCATCGTGGGATTCGGCTTGTTTATCTTCGGGTCGGCTGCAGCTATCTCGTTCGTTCAGATGTCCCAGGCTGTGGTCATGTAAAGAGGAGGATGATAATGAGCGACACTTCTTTCCGGAATATCCCGTTCACCGTTTTTCGATACAATCCGCAAACCGATGCGACGCCGCATGTTGAAACCTATACCGTCAAGGTACAGTCGGGAATGACCGTTCTGGACGGTCTGCATCAGATCAAATCCGATCACGATGCATCCTTATCCTGGCGGTATTCCTGCCGAATGGGCGTCTGCGGTTCCTGTGGCATGCTGATTAATGGCCGGGCCATGCTGGCATGCAATACACAGATCCTGGACGTGTCCACCATCGCCATCGCCGTTGCTCCACTACCCAATTTTCCGGTTATACGGGATCTCGTTCCCGATCTGGAGAGCATGTTTGTCCGGCACAAGGAAATCAAACCATGGATCATCCGGAAAGACGAATCGGAATCCGATCGGCTGGATCGCGAATACTCCCAGTCTCCAGAACAACTTGAGGCGTACCTGCAGTTTTCATACTGCATTAAATGCGGCTGCTGCATGGCGGCATGCCCAACCATGGCCACGGATGCCGAATATCTGGGACCTCAACCATTGGCTCAGGCCTATCGGTATGAAGCCGACAGCCGCGATCAGGGGTTTGAAGAACGCAAACCCATCCTGGATAAAGACTCGGGCCTGTTCAGTTGTCATTACGGATCGGAATGCTCCGTCGTCTGCCCAAAAGGCGTCGATCCCGCGAAAGCGATCCAGTTGATGAAACGGCAAATGGTCCTGGATCTGATCGGTCTGCGTCGGAAAAAATGTTCCGGCCTGCACCACGGCTAATCGATCGCCACCCGGCGATACGATTCCAGAATGTCTTTAACAATTCCATAAAACTGCTCCGGCCGCGATATCGTGAATAATTGACGCCGGAAATGAACAATGTTGGGAAATCCCTTTAAATACCAGGCCGCATGTTTACGGAAAATAAATCCGGCACGCCGCTCCCCCTTCAGTTCAAACAGATAATCCATATGCCGGCTGAACACACGAAACCGCTCGGCGAGCGTCGGTTCAGGAGGAAGGATACCGGTTCGCAAAAACCGGTGCACACGGTAAGGCAACCACGGATCACCCAAAATACCCCGCGCGATCATCACGCCGTTGCATCCGGTCTGATCCAACAACCGCCGGGCATCCTCAGCTGAAAAAATATCTCCGTTACCGATGACAGGAATCGATACAGCCGCTTTCACCGCCGCAATCCCCGCCCAATCCGCCGGGACACTGTATGATGTTCGATAACGGCCATGTACCGTAATGAAATCTGCTCCTTCCGATTCCGCCATCTGTGCGAATGCCACGGCTGACATCTCACCCGGAATAATCCCAAGGCGGATTTTAATACTCAATGGTCCGTCTGTTGCCTGCCGGGCGGCACGCAGGATTTTCGTCGCCCGGGGAAGATCATTCATCAACGCCAGACCGGATCCATTCCGAACGATCTTACGCGCAGGGCAACCCATGTTGATATCGATCGTATCCGGACGATAGGGTTCGATCAGGCGCAGCGTCGTTGCGATCTGTTCGGGACAGGTTCCATACACCTGGGCATTGATCGGATGAACCTGATGTTGCCATTGGAGAATTTTTGTTGCAGCTGCGGGGTGCAGTGCCAGTGCAGCCGACGGTATCATTTCGGTGCTGACCACCGGTGCTCCGCACTCGAATAGGATTCGCTGGTATGCCGCATCGGTGACGCCGGCCAGCGGTGCCGAAAGAACCGCGGGAGATTGTTCGATAAAAAGCTGATGTACAAATGGTTTCATCACGAGGGATCGATCAGTGAACCAGGTCGTTCACCGGAACAATGCGAATGCCGCGGCGATGGATTTCGGGTATTGCCGCCCTGACCTGATCCAGTGTGGACCCGATCGCGTGGCCGATTCCAATCGCTTGACCCTTTTCCTCGGCAGTTTTCAGCAGACGCTCCATGTTGGTGGCCACATCGCCGCCGTTGGTGCCCTGGTCGAGAAAGACATTGCGAGATGCGGTTGGAATATCCAACTCCCGTGCCACGGTTTCGGCGACCGTATCGGCGATGGTCCGGCTATCAATAAAGATCAGGTCCCGGTCACTGTCACGGATTGCTTTCAAAACCGCTGTCATGGCCCGGCGATCTCGGGTCAATTTCGATCCCGTGTGGTTATTGACACCGGTGATTCCCGGATAATCATCCAACATCCGCCGGGTGTTTGATCGCAGGGCGGCATCGTCCATCGATACCGTCAGGTAATGCGCGGCCAGATTCCCCATGGCTGATGCATCCAGCGGTTCCATAGGCATATGCAGAAACGCCGTCTGTTTCGCCTGGCGGATCATCGAAACAATCTCTCTGGATGCTTCTTGATAGGGGATCACCGCGAGTGTGACTGGAACATCCAATTCGCGCAAAAACCGCTGGGCGATGGCCGTGTCTCGGCCGAAATCGTCAAAAATCAGAGCAATCCGGGGACCCGTCCGGCCAACCGATTGTTCCGTTGCTGATTGTGTCGCGGCAGGAATTGGGAATCCAGTTGGCACGGGTACCGGTGTCGGTGTGCCCTGAAGAAAATATTGAAAATCGATTTTATGGGTGCGCGTGGCGTATGTTCCAGCATAAAAAGACATGATCCATTCCCGGGGTTGTTTCATCAGATGGCGATTGTGCACCCGTACGCCGGCGCGGCGAACGCGGTCTTCAAACGTTTCGGTCAGAGAACGAAATGTTTCCGCGTCCGATACGTGGTAGACGATGTGTCGTAACCGCTCGTTTTCCCGGGCTTCGATGGTTGTGTATCCAATCCGCCGGACGGCGTCTTTTCCCAGTCCATACGATTCGCACTGAGCGGCGATCATGGATTCGACATCCACTGCGGTTCGCGCGGGACGGATCCCCGAGATCGTTTCCCATAAACCGATCTGCCCCCGTTTCATCGCGCGATGATCCAGCGTGATGATGATACCGATCAAAATCAGTGCAACCAGTAGCATTCCGATGAGTACCAGCCGAACACTGCGCCGGTTTCGCGGATGCTGAGACGATCCGGATGACCGCTTTTGCCGCGACACCGCGGGTTTGCGCGTGACCGGTTTGCGTGTCGCCGGCTGTTGCGATGGTGGTTTCTCATGGGACGCGGGTGTTCCCGTTGAATGTGCCGGTTTGACCCGGCGGCGGGACGGTTTCGGAGAGTCCTGTGATCGCGAAGCGCTCATGTCCGAATGGAACTCCGGGAAACCTGCAATAGAGCTGTGTCCAGATAGGCATCACCATCATCCGCGATCGGCAGTTGAACCGGCATATCCGGAGTGATGCCTTGCGGATGAATCGGTCGGCCATCCGGCATGCAGAACCAGCCGGTGACCAGAACCACATTGTACTCGTCACTCAGCATCCGTGTTTCTCTCTGGACCGCCATGCCGAACGATCGATCGCCGATGATGGTTGCACGGTTCACCGCCTGCAGTGCTGCCGCACACGTTTCTGCCGGACCCGAACTCGTCTGATCGATAATGACTGCCAGCGGACAATTTGTCAGCGCCCGACCGTCTCCGGCCGGAATCGTCGACAGAATCTTGTTCCCGGTATCACACGTGGCCAGAATATCCACTCCATCACCAATGAAAAGATCTGCAAGCTGGATTCCCACGTGTACCGGCCCTCGGTTCATGTGTCGCAGGTCCAGGATCGTCGGCATATCAGGTTGCACCGTCAGTGCGTCATACAGCGATGCCGCTGTATCAGGACCCGGGTCTCCGGCAAATCGGATGATCCGGACAGGATCCACTTCTGTGATCGACCATCCCTGAACGGGCTCCATTGCTTCAACCGGTTGAAACTCGATGGTCAATTCGTTGATATCCAGTGTCAAATGACTCTGTGTCAAAATCTCCAGACTGTCGCCCGGTTGACCGGTCAACATCCGGGCGGCCCGGTCCACCGGCAGAAACGGCGTCACCTGATCGTTGATCCGGATAATCGTATCACCTGGCTGGATCCCTTTCGATTCCGCAATCGACCCAGGCAGCACGTCGATGACCCGGATCATCGGCTCGTGAAACCCAATGATGACACCCAATTCAACCGGACCCCAAGGCGGAATCAACCCGCTGGAGCCGGATCGGGGTTGCAGGGCTGCATAATGGCTGGTCTCCAGCATCATGCCCTCAATGGCACCCTCTGCCAGGATGACCGGATCCGTTGACTCCAGATACCGCGATTGAACCAATTCAAAACACTGGGAAAACAGCTCGAGATATTCCAGTGTTCCCGGAGTTTTTTCCGTGGCATCGGTCAGGAGTGTCCAACAGAGAATGATGGTGACTGCGGGGATCAGGATCGGGACTTTGTGTTTTCTCATAAATGCCGCCATGGAGTGTATCATGTTTATCGACCTTTCCGGCCTTCGTTATAGTCAAAACCGGCGCGGTATTCAATTATGCCAGAAACGCTCCGGAAAGAATACCGGTTCCCGATGCATGGTCTCTTTTTAACGTAAGCCGGTTTTTACTGGAGTTGGCGGAACGTTTTGCAGATCGGCCAGATTTGCACTATAATTATCCAGTCACGAGATGTTTTTAAAAGGAGGAACAATTCATGAAGAAAGTGTGTGTCTGTGTGGTGTGTGTGATGGGAATGACCATTTGGGGCGGGTTGGCAGCGCCGGTGCTGCTGATTCCGGACAGCACGTCCGATACGGTGGGAAAATACGATCCTCAGACCGGGGTATATCTTGGGGACCTGATCACCGGGTATTCAGGGTTCAGTACACCGATTAACGCGATCCAGGGTCCGGACGGAAACATCTATGTATCGGATCAAGTGGCGGATGCCGTGTTCGTTTTCGATGTGAACGGTACTTATCTCCAGACCTATGCGGATGCTACCGACGGGTTGAATAACATTCGCGGGATCGATTTCTTTGGAACCAAGCTCTATGTCACCAGTGGAGATGGATTCGTTGCCGTATTTTCCGGCCCCCATGTGCGGGATCCCGACTTTATCAACGACGGATCGGATCCGTTCGATATCTATTTCGTCGATGACGGCAGCGCGCTGGTGGCCGATATTGTGGGGACAACCGACAATGTCCGGTATTACTTACCGGATGGGACATTTTCCCATATCATTTTTTCCGTCAATTTCCCCGAACAGATCCAGAAACTACCGGACGGATCGTTCATCAATGCCTCGTTTTCCGCGGGTGTGATATCGAATTTCGATCTAACTGCACTGATGACCCAGGTTCCATTCGCCAGTGGGCGAGGGGTCTTCCGCCTGGGCAATGGTAATCTCATTGCCACCAACGGCGATGGCGTATTCGAACTGGATTTCGTAACGGGTGCCCAGATTTCCACTCTTCGATCCGGCGTGTCCGCCCGGTTTATTGAAGTCGTGGATCTTCCCTCCGAACCGACACCGACTCCGGTGAACACAGCAACACCCACGCCGGTGAATACAGCAACACCGACGCCCAGCCAGACGCCGCTCTGCAACCACGACGGGGATGTGACGCTGGACAACGAAATCACGGCCGGTGACGCGCAACTGGCGTTTCTCGTCGCACTCGGTTCGTATACACCCAATTTCGAAGAAGCCTGCGCTGCGGATTGCAACGGGGACGAGGCCGTCACGGCCGGCGATGCTCAGTTGATCTTTCTAACGGTGCTGGGCTCCGGCGCCTGCGTCGATCCGATGATCTGATATCTGAAGCAGCTTTAATCCCCGGCGGGTTTCTAACCACGACCGGGGATTTTTTTATCGTATCAACACCCGGTTGGATTGCCCTGGGCGGTACACGTATAACTCAGGGTTTCCACAGAGGTAAAGCTCGGGTTCCCATACCGTGTGCAGTCACCCGGCCGCCCCACAAGCTGATAACCCGCGCTGCTGTCCATGTGCAAAAACTGCCGGTCGCCGGTTCCCTGGTGGGTCACCGAAACAAAATTATGATCCCATTCGATCTCGAAAACGGCAGAATCACCGGCAAGCGGGTGGGCATCGTAGATATGCCATTCCTCGATACACCCGTCAGCACCCGCTTCCAATCGCCAGGCTGAGAACCACGGACCGTCCGGCCAATCCGGCTGAACATACCGGTGAAAGACTCCGACAAAATTCACATTGGCGTTGTCCCGCAGACAGAACAATTGCAACTTGTTCAAATCATCCTTGTTGCCATTATTCATGTCCGGGATATTGGTGATTTTCACGACCGCTCGACCCCGAGCGCACGGCTGATCCGGAATATCCGGCGGAGGCGCGGGGCCCACCCCCGGCCCGGTTGTCGGAACCGGTGTCGGATCCGCTTCGTCCCCGGTGATGCTGTCGTCATCGCACCCGGAAAGATACCCGGTAAGAATCAGAAACAGCCCTATTAATAAGAAGGCAAATCCTGCTTTCTTCATGCTTTCCATAATCCCTTAACTCCTCCTGTATATTTATGAACTCACTGAACATGAACTGATTAAATACAAACGCCCTGAATAGAAGCTCACCGGTAAAACACTGAATAGAAGAACTGAGTAGAGCAAGACGGAGTGCAAAATCCGGAATAAACCCAGGCTCCACACTATATAACGGGCAAACCGTAAAATAACAACCATAAATTGTATGGTTTGCGATTTGAGTTTCGAGCTGGTTCTGCTGTAAAGAAGGGAGGGGAACAAGGAGGGATTGGTTGTGATAGGACTCTGTATTTTTGATTTGGACGGTACGTTGTTGAACACGATCGGTGATTTGGCGGCGGCGGCGAACACCGTGTTGCGGTACCGGGGTTTTCCCGAGCACACGGAAAGCGAGTACAAGAACATGGTGGGGGATGGAATCAGTGAACTGGTTGCCCGCATGCTGCCGGAGGGGTTCAGGGATGCGGAGTATGTCCGGGAATGTGTCGAGGCGATGGAGCGTGAATACCAGACATGCTGGGCTGAGCGAACCCGGCCATATTGCGGGATCGATACCGTGCTTCAGACTCTTCAAACGGCGGGTATTCCGATGGCTGTCCTGTCCAATAAACCGGATTCGTTTACGCACGTGATGGTGGATCATTTTTTTCCCGGCATCCGATTCTCGGCGGTTTGGGGTGCCCGGGCGGGTTTTCCACGGAAACCCGACCCCCTTTCTGCATTGACGATTGCCGGGGCCGCAGCGGTTCCGTCGGCAGCGTGCGTGTTCGTTGGCGATTCCGAAGTGGATATCCGGACGGCTCGATCGGCTGGGATGATCTCGGTGGGTGTCACGTGGGGATTTCGGTCCCGGTCTCGGCTGCAAAAGGAAACGCCGGCGTTTATCATCGATTCACCTGATGAATTGCCGGTCATATGCGGTATACTGGCCAGGGAAACGGAATGAAGAACATCGGACGGAAACGAAGGTGGGTCACCGGGCAGGATGCTCCGGAGGAGATTTCATGAAGCGATTCTGGATTGTGTTGGCTGTTGTTTTGGGGTTCCTGGCCTTCCTGTCGATGGTTGGGCTGGGAGTGTATATCGTGAAAGAATCCATTGGTGAGGTTCGATCGGGTGGCAGTGGGCCGGATGGACCGATCGTAATCTGGATGGATTTGTCCCAGGGGGTTCCGGAAACAGTGTCCAACGATCCGTTTCAGCGGTTCGTCTCCCGCGATATTCCCACTCTTCTCGATATCGATCGCGCCCTGACCTGTGGCGCTGAAGACGACGATGTCACCGGTCTTGTTATCGATTTATCGCAAATCAGCGCTGGCATCGCCCAACTCGAAGAGATTCGCAACGCTGTACTCCGGTTCCGAGCATCGGGCAAGTGGGCGATTGCGTATGCGGATACGTTTTTTACCGGTGGCACCGGAACCGGCGTGTATTATCTTGCATCGGCCTGCGATGAAATCTATATGCATCGCACCGGCGACGTCGGATTCAGCGGAATCGCGATTCAGCCGCTGTTTTTCGCCGACGCGCTGAACCGGTTGGGTATCAAACCCGCGATGGGACAACGGCACGAATACAAGACGATGACCAATATGTTTACGGAATCCGGGTATACGGAACCGCATCGGGAAATCGAACAGCGAATGATCGATCAGATCATGGACCACATCCTGGATGGTGTTGCCTCGGCACGGGAACTGGACCGGACCCATCTGGCGGGACTTGTTGACCGAGCGCCGTTTATCGGTTCCGAAGCCATCGAAGCCGATCTCATCGACGGGTTCAAATACTGGGATGAAGTCAAAGACCGGATGGACGAACTGGCTGGAACCTCGATCGGCCTGCTTTCGTTACCGGAGTATCTGGATCAATCGGTTCCGGATTTGGATCAATCCGGGGAGCATGTCATTGCGCTTGTGTATGGAGTGGGGGAGATCGTTCGCGGTGATGCCGAGACGGGAATGCGCGGCAATTCAGTCATTGCGTCTCGTGCCCTCGCTCGGGCCATCCGGCAGATCCGCGAGGATCCCGATGTGGATGCCGTGGTTTTCCGTGTCAGCAGTCCCGGCGGCTCATATGACGCTTCCGATACCATCGCCCATGAAATCATTCTGACCCGGGACAGCGGTATTCCCGTCGTTGTATCCATGGGCGATGTGGCGGCTTCCGGCGGCTATTATGTCTCGATGTATGCCGATGTCATCTTCGCTCAACCGACAACAATCACCGGCTCTATCGGCGTCGCAGGCGGCAAGTTCGTCGTAACCGAACTGCTGAATCGCTTCGGGATCACAACCGATGAGATTCATTCCGGCGACCATTCCATGTTGCTGTCCTTTTTCCGCGACGCATCGCCATCGGAACAGGAACGCCTCGATGCCATGCTCGACCGGATCTATGCCGATTTTACCGGCGAAGTTATGCGGTCGAGGGGGTTGACGCCCGAAGCAATCGATACGGTGGCCCGAGGCCGTGTGTGGGCCGGTGCCGATGCCCTCGACCATGGCCTCATCGATCACCTGGGAGGCCTGCACGAATCCATTCTCGCGGCACGGGAACTGGCGGAAATCGAACCGCAGGACGCCATGACGATCCGCCTATATCCGCGGGAGAAATCTCTGTGGGAACTGCTGACTCAGCCGGATTCAGATTTGGTCACAGAAATCCGCATCGGAGTCGGCCGCATGGTGGATACATTCCGGGTGGTATCAGCGTTGACGGAGCATGATTTCGTTCGCGGTGTGTTGTCCCGGTCATTGGATTCGGTGCCGGGTGCTCTGCGGGCCCCCATCGATGCCGACAGCCTGAATGCCGGCGTTTCACGAGGCGCGCCGTGAACGGTTTCACCTCCATCGATCCGGCTGATTTCACGGAGCCCATTTTTGAGCGGATCGGTCATGATTGGTTTCTTCTCACTGCTGGTATTCCCGGGGCTTTTAACACGATGACGTGTTCCTGGGGTGGGATGGGGGTATTGTGGAACCAACCGGTCTGTTTCGTTTTTGTCCGTCCCGGACGGTATACGTATCACTTCGTTGAACGCGAGGACCTGTTCACTCTGTCGTTCTTCGATACCCGTTACCGATCGGCTTTGTCATTCTGTGGAACGCATTCCGGACGAACGGTGGATAAAACGCGGGAAACGGGTCTGACGCCGATCTGTCCGGATGCGGGCGGAATCGCATTTGCTGAAGCGTCGATCATCGTGACCTGCCGGAAGCTGTATGCCGATGACCTGAAGGAATCCGGATGTGTCGATCGTGCGATTGTCACGCTGTATCCTGAAAAGGACTATCACCGGATGCTGATCGGCGGGATCCAGGGTATTCTGAAAAAATGAATCGCCGATATGCCTGTCGGATTCTTGCCGTTGGCATGCCGGCCGCTGTGGCCGTATCAGCGCTTTTCCCCGTGACGGCGGGCTGGTTTTTCGCAGATGATTTCTACTGGCTACAATTCGCTGGGAGTGCAGGATCCTCGCCCGTCGACCTCCTGACCCATCGGTTTTTTAATTATTACCGTCCGGTCATCAATTGCTTGTTTCGTCTGGAATATACCTGGGCTCACTTGAATGCCGCTCCCCGGTATGTGCTCAACCTTGTCATGTATGCGGCATCCACCGGATTGCTGGTTGCCTGGTTGAACCGTCTGACGGGACGCATTCCAATCGCTGTCGCCACGGGCGTCCTTTTCGGTCTCGGCGCTCGGCATGTCGAAGCGGTTACCTGGATTTCCGGGCGAACGGACCTGACTGCCGTCCTGTTTTTTTTGACGGCCATGCTTCTCATTCCTCCATTGGAAGCGTTCCCGAGCCCGCAGAGAGCATCCGGGCGGTTTCGAACCTGCCTGTCGGTCGCCGCACTGATTTGTGCGGGACTCTCCAAGGAAACGCCGGTGGTCACACCGCTGATAATTTACCTGGTGGACCGCCGCGAATCGCCGGTTCATCCCCGGCTTCTCCATTGGTTTCATTCCCGGATGCCATGGATCGCTACCGGAATCGCACTGACCGTTCTGCACACGGTGATGCAAAGCATCGGAAACGTGGCCTGGACTCGTCTCGGTCCACCCATCACACTGATGGGTGCCGCGAAGAATTTAATCGGCGGTACAGCCCTGGCCGCGTTGCAGAACGTTCCATCGTGGTTCCGATGGGATGGAAACGGATGGATTGCCTGTTCCATCCTGGCGTTGGTCGCCG
>JAFGMN010000290.1 GCA_016927515.1 candidate division CSSED10-310 bacterium
AGTTCCGAGGGCGACCAATTCGAGCATGGAGGTGATGGGAAATTTTAGCATTTCCCGGCTGACAAGGGCTTCAACCAGTTTAAACGCGACGCCGATCCCGGCCAGATTGGCATCCGGATATGTTGCATCTTCCCGCTTGGGATTAAGTACGGCGACTGCATCGGGAAGCAGTCCGTTCTGCTCATGATGATCGGTGATAATCGTGTCGATTCCATATTGCTTCGCATATTCAACCGGTTCCCGCGACGTGACTCCGCAATCAACCGTGATCATCAATCGCGCACCGATTTCCCGTGCATATTCCACTGTATGTTCGTGGAAACCATACCCTTCAGATAGCCGATTCGGCAGATACGTAAAGACGTCGATTCCGGCGCATGGCAATGCTCGCTTTAACAAAGCAACGGACGTAATTCCATCAACATCGTAGTCTCCACATACCAAAATCCGTTCCTGACACAAAAACGCCTGCCGGATTCGTTCAACGGCACGATCCATATCCTTCAAAAGAAAAGGGTCGTGCAAGTCGCTCAAGCTCGGATTTAAAAACCGTTCGACATCCTCTACGTTATTAAATCCCCTCTGCACAAGGACCGACGCGACAAAATATGGCATGTCCATCGATTGTGCAAGTGCTTGAACGATGTTGCTATCCGGTGCGTGAAACTCCCATAAGTGTTTTGGTAATCGGTTCTCCAGCAATTGAATACCTCAAATAATTCAATTACTTTTACCTCATAACGCAGAGGCAAGTCAAGCAGGAAAATGATCAGGTCATTTTGATGAGAAACTGATTCAACCGGGAGATCACGGCATCCCAGGTAAAATAACGATGCACGTAGTCATACCCGTTTTCCCCAAGTTTTCTGCGCAAATCGTCACGAACCAGAAGACAGTGCAACGTTTCACTGAATTCCTCCTGCGTGCTGTAATAAAGGCCTCCGTTGGAGATTTTCACATGATGCAAAAGAACCGGAGACCGTGCATTGACTAGTACCGGTTTACGGCGGCCAAACGCTTGCAGCAACAGGATGGACAGGCTTTCGAACGGTGAAGGAACGACAATGACTGAAGCGGTATCGATCAGTGGAACAATTTCAGAATCGGGTATGAAACCCGGACAGATCATATGGGTCGAAGGTGTGACGTGCATATGGAGCCTGCCTGCGAGGATTAGCTGTACAGGGTCACGGTTCTCATTCAGGTAATGTTCGAAAAACCGGATCAATTCCCCGCACCCTTTACCTTCTTCCACTCGTCCGATATAGACCAATGAATTGTCTGTCAGCCTATATTTTTCGCGGATTGCCCTAGTCGGTAGTTCAGTAGGAGGCAGATCCACTCCCGTTCCAAGCAGACAGGCGGGTGTGCCATGCACCGGGTACGTCCGCTCAACGAACTCCTGCTCCGCGGACGTCAGATACAGGACTCCTCGCACGCCGGAATAGAGCGCCTGGAATATGGGAAGATACGCTACAGGTTCATTGTGCGCCATGGGTACCAAAATGCTCTTGTCTGGGCATATACGGCTGCCGCAGACGCTGGTGCAATACAGATACGTGAAAAAAAGAAGATAATCATATTCCACATGGTGAACGCGTAAAAACTCGAACAGCTCTGTTGACCAAGGGCCCTGGCTACGCAACCATTGTTCCTGCATCTCATCGTTCACTGGGGATTGCAACACCCGTGCAGTTTCTTCATTGAACGTATCAATGGTGCGTTCCTGATCCACCGGCATTCGGATAACCGGAATTCCGGAAACCACGTCCGGGCCGGCTGGATAATGGTTCTTCCAGGTGATGTAATCCCGGGCAGTCGTTGTCAGGACGGTGACACTGTGTTCAAATGAACATTTCTCTGCGAGCCAGCGACAATACAGCTCAGCTCCTCCATCGACGTCCAAACCGAACCGTTGAATGACAAACAGCAGTTTCATGACAACCCTTGTGTGTGGATCTGGGCCAGCTGTACGGAAGAACGATGCGTCGGGTGATCACAATGGATGATGGGAACCCGGTTGCCGTTGGGAGTGACCAAGCCAAGAAACAGGTGATAATCGCCAGGAGAAACCGATGTGGGTATATCGAGGCGACATGTCTGGTGGGTTAACTCCGGGAAGCGATTCGCAATGGTTAAAGGGATATCGAGTTGGAAGCGGGTCCGTGATGCAAGGAATTTTCTTCGGATTTCATACATCAACATGCCCATGGGATTCCGGCTGATTGTGGCTGGATAGCCATGGATGAATAGACCGATTCCAGCAGGAAGAGGACCCGGGATATCCCAGTACAGCTCGATGAGAACATGGGATGGTTCGGGGGGAGCAACCGACCAGCCGATGAGATTGATTCCGTTTGCAAACCGCACGGCTTCCGGCATGGGAAGGAGGCGTGCACCATAGAACATCACGCTAAGTGCACGCGGATCACGTTCTCCCGGGACGGTCATCACCGGTCTCCATACAGCGCCAGCAAGAACGATATCGTGAATGATGGCGTGATCTCGCTCCGCCTTCGGAACGGGAAGAAGGACTGTTCGTCTTTCCCCATATTTGAAACAGCATCGATACGAAGGACCACCGTCAATTTGTACATCCACTTCTTGTGTGGTTCCTGGGTCCCAGACAGTGTGAAGATCCATTTCGAGGATTCCTGGAGACTTTCCGCAGAGAAAAAAGACAGCACGCTCCCGTGCCCATCGATAGGATTCGCCTTTGTAGGATTCGGTTTCAAACCACCCTGTTCCGAACTGACGATCATCGATCCCTGGAATTAAATGATCGCAGCATGCTTCTGGTGTATACCATCCACGGCCTGGACATCGGACGCATTCTTCGGGTGGATGATGGGAAAGCAAGGATTCCCTCAGCCGGGAATAGGACTCACCATGCCAGATTTCTGTAAAATGCTGATGATCCAACTGACCCATTGGCGGCATGGCACAACAGGGTCGAACGGATCCGTCTGCGGCGAAGTACGGCACATCCCAGGGAAACCCGCAGTCTTTAAGGCGGTGCGTTCCGGTTGATTGGGTCGATCGACATTCGGAAGAATCGGGATTTGGGTCGCCGGGATCGGCAAACTGGTCTTCCGGCCAAAGATGAATGGACAGACCGAATTGAGATGCGGTTTGTCGCGCCTCATTCAGCCATTTCAATCCAGTCCGGCGATCCCGGAGGTAGATAGATTGGTTGTCGACGCCGTGAAATTCTCCCATTGCCTGCAGCATGACCGCTTCGACTCCGTGTTTATGAGCCAGAGCCACCAAGCCAGGGAACTCCTGGATATTTCGTTTCATGCCAACCATGGAAAACTGAAGGCGCGGAAAGATCGATCCAGCGTCTTGTTTCAATCGATTTAAGTGATCGATGTTATCCAGCACGTTTCCGAGATCTGCACCTCGAATGGATCGATAGGATTTTGCAGTGCAGGCGTCCAGGGAAACATTCAGATCATTGAGCTGATAGTCGACAATCATTCGGGCCGTATCGTGATTCAGAAGCAATCCATTGGTTGATGCGTTGACGAGAATCTTGTGTGCCTGTGCCGCTTCAAGGACTTTTTTCACGAGGTCGGGAACCAGGAAAATTTCCCCGTCACCCACCATGTCGACACGGAAAACGTATGGGAGAACGTCTCGCAGGATTTTCTCGAGGATGGGGATCGGCATTGTGCGGTTGGATGGTGTTCGGGCGATTCCCGATGTTTTCGGGCACATAATGCATCGCAAATTGCAATGGGTGGTGAGTTCGATATTGATTGCGGTCGGAAATGGAACAGCGGATCCAGCCATGAACCGGCGATAGCTGGGAACATTGTGGAGATATGTGTTGTTCACCGTTTCTGCTGGGCGATCAACACGGTACCCAGTAAGGCAAGGTTATCATGATGGTCTCGATCGCTTCGTACGATTTTGAGTCGTTTTTTG
Organism: candidate division CSSED10-310 bacterium; assembly: GCA_016927515.1. Lineage (GTDB taxonomy): Bacteria > CSSED10-310 > CSSED10-310 > CSSED10-310 > CSSED10-310 > JAFGMN01. Next base: position 3,931 of record JAFGMN010000290.1, read on the forward strand.
GGGCTGCCTTCCGGATAGAGTCCTAGACCGATCCGGTAATGTCCCACATGCATCGTGTCCGGAACAGGAAGAATGCTCTCGTGCGCGATGAAGGCTCCCGCCGGCCAGTTGCTGCTGGACAACCCCTTATACTCCAGAAGAAAATCAAGCTGAAGCTGATCCTGACGCAGCTTGCCGAAATCACCGGTTTTCTCTGGCTTTTTGTCAGCATCATCACGTGTTAAATCCAGGTGAATTTTCACATCAGATTCCATCTGCCCCAGGGTTCGCCAGAATGTCCGCAATACGACGTCTCCTCCGACATCCCAGGATTCCGGTGAAACGTCGTATCCCAGCAGAACAAGCTGTTTATTGAAAACAACTTTCTTCTCCCAACCCTCCAGCCAGATTCGTCCTACCTTGATTCCGACACTGCGATGATCGGACTGATCAGCATTGATTTCCGCGGGGCGCACCGTTACGGACGGGATGATTTCCACGCATACCAGCGGATCTTCGTCGCTCGCCGGCAAAGGAATCTCCATCGTTTCCCATTTGGTACTTTGAAGATGAAACGGATGGATATCCTGGTGATTGATAATGATTTTACCGCTGTTGGCCGATTCAGGCAGAACCGCTTTTTTCATCTGTAGAACGAGAAACTGGTGATGGTTTTGTCGCTGAAGAAATGCTACAGAACGTTCTTTTGTCCACCGATATACACGCTCATCGAGTTCGGGTTGAAACCAGCCGGCGAATAGATTGTAAACATCATCATCCGGTTGAATTTCGGTTCGAGGAGACCGATTTTTTCGCCACATTAAATGCCGGCATTGACTGCACTCCGACGATCCGCACCCTGTGATCAGATTGTGCCTGATCGCACGAACGTGATCGCTGAGCCAGACATCTTGAAAAGCTTGGGTCGAAAGATTGCCCACCGGTGGAAAACTGCCGCAACACGGAATCAAATGCCCATCCACATCGATGATCGCATGCGTCCATAGGCATGAGCAATCCCGCGTCCATTGATCATTATCCGGTTCCGGTGCGACTTGACCCGCTAAAAATTGCTCGATGCTCTCCACTGATCCCATTGCATCCATAACCTGAGGTGGATCCGTCTTGAGAGTAAACCCGCTCATTTCCGCCTCGATAAGACTCCTGTACATGATCTCTTCCGTAAGATCCCTGTGATAACGGAACGCAGAGCGTTTATCCGGGTCGTTCTCCATGGACATACAGGTGACGACAAGCTCGTCGGCGTGATGATTTTGTGCAAACAAGATCATGTCCGGCAGATGTTCGATGTTGTCACATGTGGCAACCATATTCAGGCTGACGTGCGGAGGTGTCCGACCGGATTTGAGGGATGCCGTATGAAGGCGGTGAAGGAATTGGATTGCCGGTTCCTGTGACCGGCCGCAGATGCGGCGATGCATTTCGTCATCCGGGGCATTGAGTGTGATATGGAAGTGGGTAATTGTGCCGTCGAGGAGAGCATCAGCGAGATCATCATCCTGGATATCGAGAGCATGTGTTTCCAGAATGACAGGAACAGCGAATTCTTTTGCGGCTGTCAGAGTTGAAAGCAATGCCTCTTTCGCGAGCAGCGGGTCTCCACGGCCCTGCAACCGGATGGCCTGAACGAATGGAATGATGCTGCTTTGTATGTATTCCAATAGCTCTCGATTGATGTCTCGGGGTGTTTCATCCGCGTTGGCCGAGAGGGACATCGGACAATGGCATCCTGGTGATCGCCGGGTGGTCAGTTCCAACACCAGCGTTTCCGGGTATGGAATCCGGTTGCTGGCCATATGCTCAGCATACCGTTTCGATTTCTCAAAAGCATCGATGGCAGACACAGAATCAAATCCCCTCTTCCGTTTTCCCGAATTGAGACGTTAGGATCACAACCAGGCAATAATAAAACGCGCCTGCATCTAAATCAACTATCTTGGAAATGCTTCAAATAGAATTTACCTCGGCGGTCTTTTTCGATATGTTCGGTCCGATGAATCGACGTCAACACATGATTGTTCACTTTCTGCGTTACGGGGCTGTATTGGGGAGTGTTGTGTGTTGCTGGGGGTATCAGCGCGCGGTGGAGCGGCTTCCTGAACTGAGTGAATTTGCGGTTGAGCATTATTTTGAACGGGCGCAGGTCTATGGAGATTATCTAACATGTATTTTTCTCTACCTGTCGCCGGCGTGTATTTTGGGGGCGATTGCGTGTGCAACCATGGCCCCGGTACGTCGGCTGGTGAGCCGTGGGTTTATCCTGTGGATGCGTCTTCCATCAGTGGTGTTTTGGGGTGTCGTTCCTGCTATTTTTTTTGCTGCAAATGCTTGGACGGCATACGAAGTGATTGGAGCGGTCCCACGGGTGTTCGATGCATTTAACTATTGGTTCCAGGCTAAAAACTTCTCTTTGGGTCAATTGTATGCGTCAGTGCCAGCGGTACCGGAATTTTTTCAATTCCCGTTTGTGATCATGCGGGATGGTCGCTGGTATGGCTCTGTATACCCGGGCTTTCCGATTATTCTTGCAGTGGGAGTTGCCTGGGGTGTGGAGTGGTTGGTGAATCCGGTATTGGGTGGGATCAGCCTGTCGGTGTTGTATTTTCTGACACGCCGTGTGCTCGGCCAATCCGCAGCACGCGCCGTGGCGGTTCTTGGCCTCACATCTCCTTTCTGGCGGATGATGTCATCCAATTTCATGTCGCATGCAGCCGGGACGCTGTGGGTTGCTTTGGCCCTGTGGGCGGTTTGGATATGGGTGGAGAAGGGCCGCAATGTCCGGGCATGGGTGCCTCTTCTATTCGGTTGCACCCTTGGTTGGCTGTATATGACGCGGCCTCAGGCGGGAGCGGTTGCGCTGTTCTTTCCAGGCATCTGGGCGGCTGTTCGGATTCGGTGGTGTGGATGGCGGAATCTGATGCTGATGTTTGTGCCGTGCGTGTGCGCAATCATGCTGCTTGGAATGTACAATCAATCATTGACGGGAGATTTCCGTACGAACCCGCGGTATTTTGTGGATCCTGGAAGAAGGCTCGGGTTTGGCGATGATATCGGTGAGCCGCTGGCTTCAGGAAGGCGCAGTGGTCATTCATGGCAAAAGGGTGTACACAACGTCGCTGTATTGCTGAATTTATGGAATGCCGAGCTGGTGGGTTGGGGAGCTTGGGGACCGGTTGGATGGCAAACGCTTCTCTCCCTCACTTTTCTTATCGTCCGTAGACGCAGTTCCTGGACCTGGGTGTCTCTGGCAACACTCGGTCTGAACTTTTTACTGTACTTGTTTTATTTTACACCGAGTCCTCATTTCGGCCCCCGCTACCTGGCGGAAACGATCCCCTTCAGTCTTCTGGTTTCCATTGCTGGTTTGCACGATATTTACCGCCTTGCTGTAAAATGGGTGGGTTCGGAAGCCTCCCGCACGGGAATGGTCGCGCTGACCTGTTTCCTGATCGGTGTTTCGATCACCTGCACAGTGCCATTCCATACGGTTCACTATGGTGTTTTGCCGGCATCGATGTCCAGACATGCGATTCTTGAACCGATGGAACCAGCGGTCATTCTGATTCCCAAATCTCTATATACAATGAATATCTGGACGTGGAATTCTCCCAATCAAGATGGTAATATCTACCTTCCGATGGGGAAACCGGAAGCCATAAATCGGTTGAGGGCAGCGTTTCCTGATCGGACTTTTTATGTTGTCAAGGCATCGGATGGACCCCCGGAGAATTTAAAGTTGATTCCCATGGAAGGATTCAACAGAGTGGAAGGGATAGTAAAAGGACACAACGAATGAGAATCCTGGGTATTTCTTGTTTTTATCATGATTCAGCGGCGGTGTTGATCGAAAACGGTGATATTCGGGCTGCCGCTCAAGAAGAGCGATTCACCCGTATCAAGCATGATCAGAATTTTCCTGAGAATGCCGTCCGGTATTGTCTAAAAGAAGCCAGTACCGGTATCGATGGAATCGATCTTGTCGCATTTTATGATAAACCGCTCGTCAAATTCGAACGGCTCCTGGAAACCTACCTGGCGTATGCACCGCGTGGAATTAGTTCATTCATGACATCCATTCCGTTATGGTTGAAGAAAAAACTGATGATTCCGCGTCTCATCCGCCAGAGTATCAACTATCACGGACCCATGATTTTTCCCGAGCATCACGAATCCCATGCGGCATCGGCCTTTTTCCCTTCGCCATTTAACCGGGCGGCGATTTTGACATTGGACGGTGTGGGCGAGTGGACGACGACATCCTACGGAGTCGGAGACGGTCATCAAATCACGCTGAAGTCGGAAATCCATTTTCCGCATTCTCTGGGCCTGTTGTATTCGGCGTTCACCTATTACACCGGCTTCAAAGTGAATTCCGGCGAATACAAAGTCATGGGCCTGGCTCCTTACGGCCGCCCGATTTACCGTGATGTCATCTTAAACGAGTTAATGGATCTGAAAGCGGACGGCTCATTTCGCCTGAACATGGAGTATTTTAATTATTGTGCCGGTTTGACGATGACGTCGACGCGTTTCGATACGCTTTTTGGTGGTCCTCCCCGCAAGCCTGAATCGACGTTGACCCAGCGGGAGATGGATCTTGCCCGTTCGGTTCAGGATGTGACGGAGGAGATTATGCTTCGGGCCGCACGGCATATCCATCAGTTGACTGGAGAAAAAAACCTGTGCATAGCCGGGGGTGTCGGGCTGAACTGCGTGGGAAACGGAAGGATATTACGCGAGGGTCCGTTCGAGAATCTCTGGATTCAGCCTGCAGCCGGGGATGCTGGTGGTGCATTGGGAGCGGCACTTTACGGATGGTATCAGTACCGGAACAATTCTCGTGCAGCCGATGACGTTACCGATTTTCAGAAGGGGTCATATCTCGGACCGGAGTTCTCCGATGAGGAGATTCGGTTGTTTCTCGATGAGAAGGGTTACCCGTTCCGCCAAATGACACCGGACGAAGTACCGGGAATCGGGGCCGATTTGATTCTATCGGAACACGTTGTTGGTTGGTTTCAAGGGCGGATGGAGTTCGGTCCACGTGCGCTGGGCAATCGATCCATATTGGGCGATGCCCGGTCGCCAGCGATGCAAAAGACGATCAACCTAAAAATTAAGTACCGGGAAAGTTTCCGACCGTTTGCGCCATCGGTTCTCGAGGAGCGGATCGGTGATTATTTCGACATTGAATGTCCGAGCCCGTACATGTTGTTGACAGCGCCTGTAAGGGAGGATATTCGGCGGGAGATGACAGAGGACGAGCGCAGTTTGTTTGGCATCGATAAGCTGAATATCGTCCGATCGACGATTCCCGCTGTGACGCATGTTGATTATTCAGCACGAATTCAATCGGTGAGCCGGGAGACCAATCCGCGATACTACGCGTTGCTGAAAGCGTTTGAAGAGCGAACCGGTTGCGGTGTTATAATCAACACTTCATTCAACGTGCGTGGGGAACCCATCGTGTGCACTCCGGAAGACGCGTATCGGTGTTTCATGCGGACAGAAATGGACTACCTGGTTCTAGGCAACTGCATTTTAGCCAAAGTCGATCAACCCGAATACCAGGACACGGATGACTGGCGGAACGAGTTTGCACTGGACTGATGGCTTGACAGCCGGATCAAGTGGAGATAAACGAAGCACATGATCAATGAAATTCGACATGATCTGCACCTAATCGATCAAAGTCCCCGGGCCCTGCGCAAGTTTGGTTGGCTGACGGGCGTGTTTCTTTTCCTTGTGGGTGGGCTGCTGATTTTCAAGCATCGGCACGACCCCGTCGTACTCACACCGGCGATCATGGTGATGTGGATTGCCGGGCTTGTTTTCGTGTTGGCCGGGCAGTTTTATCCGCGTTGTTTGCGGATAATGAACACAGTCTTTTCTTTTCTGGGATTGATCATCGCCTGGGTGATCACGCGGTTAACTCTGATCATAATGTTCTACCTGGTTTTTTTCCCATTCGGCACAATCATGCGGCTGACCGGGAAGGACTCCTTGAACCGTAAGTTGGACAGGCGAATCGAAAGTTATTGGATCCAGCGTCCGGATGAACCGTTTGATCCGGCGCGATGCAGGCGATTGTTCTAGCAGGAGATAGGATGAATGGTTGATGAGTTCGATTCTCAAATGGGCAGTTTGGGGGGGGATACTGAGAAAGAGCCTCAGAGTTATTCGCTGATCCGGGAATTCTGGGATTTTTTAAAACACTCGAAGCGATGGTGGCTTTTACCGATCCTGATTATTATGGCATTGCTCAGTGTTTTCATCATCCTGTCGGCGGAAGCACCCGCCCTGATGATTTACTCCATGTTCTAACGACCAGGACCGCTCCTCTTCCGGGTTCCGTAAAACCAATCCATTTCTCTGGATTCTACCCAGCGTGGTAAGGATTACTCCATATCCGGAAGCTTGTAGATGGCGATTCGCTGGTCCAATTCCTCGATCCGGCGACGGATTTCTTTCTTGTTTTCAGCAAACGGATTTTCGCTTAAATAGCCGGTCAGCATGCTTCGAGCGTCTGTCAACCGACCCTGCTCAATATACAGATTAGCCAGGATAATGCGCGTATCGCCCGTTTGACGAGGTTGCATCATCAGACCTTGAAGGAGTTGACGTTCGGCTTCATCGGTCCGGTTGACCTGAACCAGTGCTTTGCCGAACAGGAAACGAAGTTCGGCGCGGGATGGATCCATGGTACAAGCAATGGACAGAGAATGGATCGCTTTGTCCCATTCTTTATGCTCAATGTAGAGCGATCCGATACCGCCTTGCGGATACGGATCATTGGGATTCAATTCGATGGCTCGAAGATAGTTCTCCTCGGATTCCAAAAACGATCCTTTCTGTCGATAGATATCTCCAATATGGGAATAACATCGTGAAAAATCAGGATACTTTTTAATCGCTTTGGAAAATTCCTTCAGGGCATCATCCCAATCTTTCTGATCCATCTCTTTCAGACCATGGATATATGCGCTGTAAGCACCCCGTGGAATATTGCTGGTATCAGCCATATACAACGACTTGATTTCTGATTCCTTGACGCTTTCAAACCGGACGATCTCATCCAAGTTTACGTCGACATACACAGTCGAATCGTACACAGGACCTCCGATGTAAACATCTTTTTCCACCTTTTTCATTCCCGTTTTCGTGATTTCCATGGTGTACTGACCGCCGGCGATCCCGTTGATCTTATACGTCCCCGTACGGTCAGTAAAATCCTTCCCTTTCTCAAATCGCTGCACATCCAACAACCGCACCATGGCATCCTGCAGAGGACTATCATCATAGTCCTTGATAATACCCTCGACATGATAAGCCGAAACACAGCTCCATCCGATGATCAATATGACGATCAATATCAGTTTTTTCACATCCATCAGCAATCAGTCTCCCTTCCCGACAAGGGTACGCCCCTCACGACTTCGAGTCAACGGCCTTGACGCTGGTACCAATTTCCTGTGAAATAGAAAGCGATGAAGATGGTTTTTCGGTGCGCCAATTGCGGTTATCGAATCAATCATCCGGATCATCGGTGCCCTGCTTGTGGATACCAGCGGGAAAGCGGGTATGCTCCGGACTACACCTATCATGTCCGGCTTTTAAGTGTAGGGCCGAAACCTCATCGGACGATGAGTGAATTGATGAAACGGACACAGTCGTCGTTGTCTGAAATTCAGGAAGTCGCAACGCAACTTCCAGCGGTTGTTTTTTCCACCCCGGAATCCCGTCAGGCGAATAAGTTAATCGAAGTGCTTGGGGAATTGGGCGCGGAAGCTGATATACTGGCGGACGATGGCAGGACATACGAAAAGCAATCACCTCCGTTCGATATCCGGGAAAAAGCGCACGAAGAGGCTGGGGAATGGACCGAGCAATCCAAAGAAAAACCGCACAGAGCTTCTTGGTTGATTGTCTTGTTAGCCATGTTACCATTTCTGATCCGTGCGATTCCCGAGCGTTTGCCTGATATGGATACACTCAGGGATGCCGTTCGTTCCGTCATATCACCGGTTTCACCATCCTTCGATCGGGTTCAGGTAATTGTTGCTGCGCAAGCCATAACCGCCGGTCATGTCATCACATTGGCTGATATTCGGATTGAGGTCATATCCCGTGAATCAGCGCCACCAAACGCTGTTGCACCGCTCAATGTCGATCGAATACTGGGAAAACCGTGTAAGCGGGACGTCGCCCGCGGGAAGATAATTCCAGCGGATCCATGCCTTTAAAAAGTATGCCCGATGACAAACGACCAGCGGTCTGCTGGATCTTTGTCATCGCGCATAATATTGTATCCATAATCGAGACCGACCGGCCCGACCGGTGTCATAAAGCGCATGCCGACTCCCAGCGTGCTTTTCAATTCTTGGATCGATACATCTGAACTATCGTTGAAAACATTACCGGAATCCAAAAACAGCACGCCTTCCAATCCCCAGAAGAGAGGGTGTCGATACTCAATGTTACCCAGCAGCATGATATCGCCGTCGAATTCGTTTGAACCGATCAAAC
>JAFGMN010000291.1 GCA_016927515.1 candidate division CSSED10-310 bacterium
CGAATACTGGAGTCATGCGGCGGCGTTTTTGCCCATGGCTGATTACCGGTACAGTCTGTTTCGGAAACAAGCCATCCGTTCCGGCGCTAACTGCTGGTTTCACCGCGATGACCATGTCATGACCCATGTTCTGGACCGGATTCGCGCGGAGGGACCAGTATCGGCTCGCGATTTCGAGTCGCCCGGACGGAAGGCAACGAGTGGCTGGTGGGAATGGAAACCGGCGAAACGGGCGCTGGAGCAGCTTTTTTTGGACGGCACGCTCATGGTCAAAGAGCGCAGGGGATTTCAGAAGGTCTTTGATTTGGCGGAACGCGTGGTGCCGGAAGGTGTTGATCAGACCCTGCCGGACCGGAGGGAATTCATCCGATGGAAAATCATGCAGACAGTGAAGTCATTGGGTGTTGCGGAGTCCGGGGATTTTTCCTACGGTTTCCCCAATATGAAAACGGACCTGGAAGCAGAGTTGAAGGAACTGGTTGCCGAGGGACGAATTGTCCGGTGCCGGGTTGAAGGAGAACGCGAACGCGCCGGGTTTGTGCTGTCCGGAAGTGTCGAGCGTTTTGGGCCGATCCGGTATGACAACCGAATGCGGATACTGAGCCCTTTTGACAATCTTGTAATTCGTCGGATCCGGTTCAGGCGGTTGTTTGGCCGTGATTATCAGGTTGAATGCTACGTGCCGGCATCGAAACGCCGATACGGGTATTTCGCATTACCGATTCTTTGGCGAGATCAGTGCGTGGGCTTGATCGATTGCAAAGCACATCGGGCGAGCCGGTCTCTGGAAATCCGTCGTTTCTCCGGCTGGGATTCCGAACCGATTGCCGTGCCGGCGAAACGGACCCAGGAAGCGTTGGAAGCGTTTGCTGAATTCAATGGTTGCACGCGCATCGATAATGCATCGGATAAGGATTGATCCGAGCCGCTGCGGATGAATCAGAAGCGGCGGTACAATGCGATCGTATTTTTTCCGGGATCCATGTCGAATCGATGGTTAAGAATGTCTACATATGGTCCCGTTTTCACTGCCTCGCCATTGATTTCCGTGACCAGGATTTTTGATACGGGGTGAACCGACCGGGTTAATGGCAGCGCCAGATGATCGATTACGGAGTCGATATCCGGATCATCGGGAGGAATCAGAAAGGTCAGCCGTCGGTTGTCGGCTTCCGTCACCAGAACCGGGGTGACCCCGCGAAACACCACACGGTTTCCGGAGCGACGTTCAGGGATGTTTGCCATCGATCCGTCCAGGCTCAATCCGCAGACCGATGCGGGATCCTGCGCGTGCAGGCTGTAAATCCCGGCATGCACATCCAGTCTTTCCAGCATCGCCACAGCATCGGGTGAAGCGAATTGGATTCCGGAAATGCCGTGAAAGAACAGTCCTGACAGGATTTCCCCGGATAACTCCATCCGTTGCAACGGCCGGAACAAGTCCCGCCATCGGAATCCCGGCGATTCCCTGTCGAGTAACTCGCGGAACACGACACCATACCGGGCGATAATCCGCCGTGCACGGCTGCGCATCAACGCGTCCCGCTCCATTTCACCAGCAGGTACCGCCGGTCGGTTTATTCGAAACCAAACTCCGCCGGAACCGGGCATACCACGCCGTGATATGAACGGGGTGCGAAACGATGTGGCAGCACTCCGACGAATCGAGTCGAAGGTATCGGATGTGATCCATCCACGCCAGGCTGCTTGCCAGAGAGAGTCCATCAATTCCGCACTCGTGGTTTCCTGTCGTTCCAGCAGTTTCCAGAAATCGTATCGCGCATCGGGGTCCCGGAAAAGCGTGTCCAGGCGGGCTTCCGCATTCGTCGGGTCTGCCGCTGTGTCCTCTGTGTACGGACTCCACCCGTCCCGGTCACCGGCTTCCCAGAACGTCACGCGTCGGTCACCCACCCCATGCCAACTCCCACCGGTATCCCGCAGCCAGCCGTCCAGCCATTCCGGTCGGTATCCCCGGCATCGCACCGGCAGGATCTCCTTTTCCCAGAGATCAGCAGGAGCGGGATACCCGGTCAGCCGGGTCATCCGCTCCATAAACCCATCCCGGTTATCCGCCGGCGGATCAACGCCCTGATACCGAGCGAGAAACAGAACCAGCGTGGAAGCCGGAGCAATCGGTGTTTCCCGACGACGCATTCGGCGCATCCGCCGCAGCAGATTCTCGTAGACATCCCGGAGGCAGACAACCGTGTCATCCCGGTCCGCAATGAGGGTCCCCGATACGAGAATACCGTCTGTTATCAGCCGGTCAAACCGTGCGGTCCACTCCCGGGCCGAACCACCCAGAACGGCGGTGACGTCCGCAACCGAAATTGGACCGTAATACTCCAGCCAATGGACCGGATCGAACGCAGGATCCTCTGCAGGACACCGGGTATCGGCGGTGAGAATGCCCGACACAACCAGATTGCCCCGGCTATCCTCCGCCAACCGATCCCATACCGACGCTACAATTTCTACCGGTATACCGGCTGCAACCAGCCGATCCCACTCCGCCCGGGGAACGATCTGCCGCTCAACCATGTACTGCAGCAGATCCACATGTGTGTCCGGTTCGTAGCCAGGTAACAGCCGTTGCCGACGCATACGGTAATCGTGGACAATGTCCGCTGGGAGCCGGGGCATGTCCAAATTCATGCCGGCCATCACGACGTTCCATAGAGATTGATCCGGTGGCAACGCGGGCGGGGAGCGAGGTTCGTCCCGCTGGTACATATACTGGTTGACACGGGCCCAGACACCACTGCGGGTCATAGGTCCCGGGGAGGCTGTGGTGACATGGGATACGCGGATCGTTCCCTGCGCGATTTCGGTCAACAGCAGTTTTAGGATCGGCAGATCAAACTCCTCGATGAAACACCCGCGCCAGGCCTCGAATAGGATGGGGAAATCCGGATACCGGCGAACTGCGGCGAGAAGTTTCTGCGATTTGAGCCGGTTCATCCACAGAGGCAACCGATCGGTGATTTTCCTGCGTTGGATCAGCATGGCCCGGCCGGCGCTTTCCCGGAACCGGGCACCGAAAATACCCGATGCGGGCAAAGCGGTGGCGATCAATTCTTCCACCGTTTCGGATGTGATCCGATGTAGAAGATCAGCAGCATCTCCTGGCACCGGCAAGAGAATAGTGATCTGGTTGTTATCGGGATAAATTTCTACAGTTTCGTCGGCCCGTTGCCGCCAGGCGGATTCCAGAGCCAGGGCAAGCGGGCGATTGATTCGGCCACCCCAGAATGTATGGATAACGCATTGATCGCCGGAAGCGTTTCCGTCTCCGGCAGGAATATGTTCTACAACAATATGATACCGGTGAGGCAAGTTGCAGCCGCTCAGTGCACGTTGTTCAGCCAGGAACCGGTGCAGAATGGTGGCCGCCCGGGGTTCCATGAGATAGGTGCTGGTCAGCAGTGATTCCGGGTTTTCTCCGGCGGATAACAGGGTTTCCATGATTTCGAGAAAAGCGAGCATGCGAGCGGAAAAATGCCAGCTCCGGTTCAGCGGTTCCGCCCGCCAGAACGGGGTTGTGGATCCCGAAGCTGACACTGGTGAGACGAGGACATCTCGATGGGTGATTTTATCGATTTGCCAGCGCTGGGAACCCAGGGAGAACCGGTGACCGATGCGTGTTTCCCAGACAAATTCTTCGTCCAGTTCCCCGATCCGTGCCCGTGAAGCGGAATGGCGAAGCGTGTAATACCCGCGGTCGGGGATGGTTCCACCTGCGCCGGCCAACGCGAGTCGGGCGTTGGACAGGGCGGAGACGGTCTGATTGTCCCGATCGATGAAAATCCGGGCTTTCAATTCAGCGATGGGGGTATTGGCATACTTCCCGGCGAGCATATCGAGGACGGTATCGAAAACGCGGCGATCCAG
>JAFGMN010000292.1 GCA_016927515.1 candidate division CSSED10-310 bacterium
AAATTGCTGCGGCGATCCGTGCAGTGTCGCCGGACACACCGCTGATATGGGGAGGAATGCATCCGACATTGTATCCGGATTCGGTGAAGCATCCGTTGTGTGATGGTGTCGTGATTGGTGAGGGGGATGCCACGGTTGTGGCGTTAGCCCGTGCGTTGGCGGCGGGGGAAACGCTGGAGACGGTATCGGGAATGGGGGTGAAGCGGGACGGTGGATGGGGGTTGACGGCGTTTCGCCCGTTATGTGCGATGGGGGAGCTGCCCTGGGTGGATTATGGTCTCATCGAGGCGGAGCGGTATATTTATACGTGGTCGTTGCAGGAGCTTCGCATGGTGCGGGTCATTCCGGTGCATGCAGCTCGAGGATGCCCCTGGCATTGCACGTTTTGCATTAACACGACGATCAATGCGGAGCGGCGATACCGGTTTCGGGATACCGACGATATTCTGGATGAAATCGAGCATCTGGTGGCAGCGTATGACTTGGAAATGATCATTTTGTCCGACGAGGAGTTTTTTGCGAATCGGCGTCGGGTGGAGGCGTTTCTGGACGGTATTGAGGCGCGGGGATTGCAGCGGATCCGGTTCAATGCCACGTGCCGGGTCAACCATTTCCGGCCGGGATACATTGATGCCGGCTTTTTGAAGCGATTAAAGGCGTGCGGTTTTGTGAACCTTGTGTTTGGTTTTGAAAGCGGATCGCCGGATTGCCTCGAGATCATCCGCAAGGAAATAACTGTGGATCACGGATTGCAGGCCGCGCGTTTGCTGGCTTCGGAAGGTTTCATGGCGGTATGGGGATTCATCATGGCGATTCCGGGGGAAACACGGCGTGATCTGATAAAAACGCTTCGGGTAATGGAGAAGATCCGGCGGATGAGTTCGGACAATTACTTCATTGGTCCTCAGATTTTCCGACCGTATCCCGGGTCCGAATTGTACCGGAAAGCTGTGACATCGGGTCTGAACGAACCGAACGATCTGGCGGAATGGGGCAGCCGATCGTTTACGCCTGAGGGTTGGATCGGCTGTGACGAGCAGGTCTGGATCCGGCCGTCAGACCGGATGATGGTGGATTACGTCAATACCGTGGCTCCTGTGTATTACAATCACCGGTATCTGAGCGCTAGCGGCCTGAAAAAAATCTTTCATCACCTGATTCGCGGCGTGTTCCGATTCCGGCTGGAAACGGGGTTCTGGCTGTTCCCCGTGGAACATCGCTTCCGTCGCTTGCTGGAATGGAATCCCTTGAAGCGATTGCGCTCACGGTGAAAAGGGGTTTGGTGCTGAATATCAATCGCCCCAAAGATGTTGCATGGCACGATGAATCGAACGGGAACGGGAACACGCAAGCCGGTGGTTTTAATAATACCCATGTTGATAATTGCGGCACTTTCTATTCAAATGAATCATAAACGTAAAGCTATTGCACATGTTTTTTTCCCGTGATAAAAAAGGCCGTTACCTGGATGACGGAGGACAATCATTTTTCACGTTTTAGTGTGCGGATTGGCACAAGGAGGAAGGAATGGCAGATTTTTTAGCTCCCGTTGATCTCTCGAAAACCCTGGTTACCGTCGGTGAAAAAAAAGCCGCTTTGACGATCAGCAAAATGCTGATTTTGGGTGTGCTGGCCGGTGTGTTCATCGGATTCGCCGCCCATCTGGCTACAACCATTTCCACCGGCACATGTGAATGGCTCGGTCTGAAAAAATTCCTGACAGGCGCCGTCTTCAGCTGCGGCCTCATGCTGGTCATCATCCCAGGGTCGGAACTGTGGACCGGAAACAACCTGATGACCGTCGCGCTGATGGAAAAACGCATCTCATTGACCGCCATGCTCCGGAACTGGATTCCCGTCTATATCGGCAACCTGATCGGCTCCATTTTTCTGGCCTGGATCATCGCCCAAATGAGCGGGCTGACCAACGGCGTGGTGGGGACAACCGCCATCGGTATTGCCGGCGGTAAATGCATCTTGACGCCGACCGAAATGGTGTTCCGTGGAATCGGCTGTAACTGGCTCGTCTGTCTCGCCGTCATGATGGCACTGGCGGCCCAGGACATTTCAGGTAAAGTCTGGGGCATCTTCTTCCCCATTATGGCCTTCGTTGCATCCGGCTTCGAACACTGTGTCGCTAATATGTATTTTATTCCCGCCGGTCTGTTCTCTAAGGGCTTCGCCGCTGCCGCGGAAAAAGCGTCTCCGGCTCATATGGAAGCACTGACCGTTGCCGGTTTCATGAAGAATCTCACCTTCGTCACCATCGGTAACCTGATCGGCGGAGCCATTTTCACGGGTGTTGTGTACTGGTGGGTATTCGTCCGGTCGACCGGTGCCAAGAAGTAATCGGTGCATTAGCCTGTCTGAAAACCGTTTGAAATGAACCAGAAGGAGACGAAGCCATGAAAAAGAAACATATGATAATCAAGCTTCCCGATGAAAAAGTGAATCTGGACACAATCATTTCCGATGACAAGCATGATGTGAAACATGTCGCTTTTTCCTCTGTTGTCGTGAACGGAACGGTCGAGCATTACGTTTTTGTTCTGTGGCATGACGCTGAATACGGCGATCACATGTTCTGATTTGATCGACCGGCGGTACTGATCACGTGAACGATGTCCCCCTGTCTATGAGCCCGACGATGGGAGCGAGAAGGGGGACATGCAAATCATGAAATGGGTACGGCTCTTGGTGTGGCTGTACGTGCCCCTGATAATGGGGGGGCTGACTTACCTGTTCCTGTTACCGCCGGATACGACCCCTGCGGTCGAAGCAGTGGCTGTCGGTGTTTTAATTTTGGACCCGCTGCCGCTTGCTGCCGTTACGGAATATCCTGACGCCTGCCCGTTTCTGACTGGATGGGCAACCGGTGGATTGACCGGATCCATTTGCCCGACCGGATCGGTTTCGATGGATGAGGCCATTCTGGAAATCAATACGGGAATGCCGGCCCGGAAACTGCGGTACGGCATCGATGACATCGATCCGGTATCCTACCGAAAAAAACGATATGCCGTTCACGGCCCGGATCGGATGGATCTGCAAACGATCGTCCGGAATGCCCGTCGCCGTGTCTGTATTGTCCACGGAGCATCGGATGGGACGATATCGGAACAGGTTGATCCGGAAACGGCCGGCGCATCCGGTCTGACGATGGTCCGGGTCGAGCGTGGCGACGCCACACCGGAAGAATATCTTAAGCGGATCCACCACGTCCTGTCTGGTCCAGCCGAGGATACGCATACCTGGATCGTGATCTCCCCCATGACGGAAGTACCGGTTTCCGAATACTGGGATGCCGATCGGTGGCTCGCGGATCGTGGCTATCTGCATCGCACGGCAACCGGCGATGTCGATTATACCCAAACACGGGTGTTTTATGGTGGCAGCGGCGAACCGGGTTTGCGGATCAATCGGGAAGAAACATACGGCAGCGGAGTCGTTTCGAGAATCGAGTATGAAGCGCTGCGGAAGACCCTTGCGGCGGACCTGCGCGCGGTCCCGGTCCCCGGGTCTGATCCGTCGGCCGGATTTCAACCGCTGTTTCCCCGGATATTTCCTGGGGAGCGGATCTATCCGGCGCGAGCGGAAGGTCATTTTCCCGATATTGTATGGGAAAAGGCAGATGACGGAATCGCCGTGACAGGTGCGACGGAAACCGGACCGACGATGTGGGATGAGCAATCACCACGTCATCATTCTGTTTCGGGTGGCTGGTGTTTGTTCACTGGAATGCCCTTCAATTCCAATCTTCACGATCGCACACGGCTGGATGCGTTGATGGCAGCGGATGTAACGCCGACTGTCCTTTATCTCTTGCGTTTGCCGGTTGCGCGAGATATGGATGGCCGGGTGCTTCGGCCGATCATGATCGCCGAGCAACATCGCAGTGTGCCTGTCATGATCGATTCTTACGCGGTTTACGATCCCCTCGTTGAACAGAATTTCCGGTGACGGCGGAGATCGGATGACCGAAATAACCGGTGTTTACCGGTGTGAAGGGAGAAAAAGTGCATTCCCGGATCCAGGAAGTTCTTGCGAAATATCGTTCCCAGGCGGATTATTTGGAGGTCCGGGCGGAAAGTACCCGGTATCTTGGTTTTGGTTTTTCTAACGACGAGCTGACCCGGCTCACAATCTCGGAAGATCAGGGGTTTTCCATTCGTGCTTGTGTGCGCGGGGGATGGGGTTTTACCTCGTTGAACTCCCCGGATCTTCTGGATGAATATGCGGCGCTGGCCATCGAGCAAGCCCGGAGCCTTGCCCAGGGCAGCACGGTGTTGGCTCCGGTTCCGCCGGTGACCGGAGCGGTTCGGTTGGAGCTTGTTGAGGATCCCCGGAC
>JAFGMN010000293.1 GCA_016927515.1 candidate division CSSED10-310 bacterium
AATGTTGTGCCAACTCCAACCGTCGACACAATATCAAACTCATCCGACGTCTTGCGGATGTTCGGAAGCCCCAACCCAGCTCCGAATCCACGCTCGCGCATTTCCCGGGTTGCCGTTGAAAACCCTTCAGTCAGCGCTTTTTCGATATCCGGAATACCGGGACCATCATCGACCAGCATCAAATGAATCCGATCCGGCAAAATCGTCAACGTCACTTCGCACTGGTTGGCGTAGAGAATGGCATTCATCTCCGCTTCGTAACAGACAATCATCACACGCCAGATTGTATCGGCATCGATGTTGAGCTGTTTGAGGATTTTTTTAACCTGTTTCGACACCGATCCGGCGTTCTGGAAATCGCTGCCTTCAACATGAAACGACTTGGTATAAAGAGTTTGCTCAGTCAAGGGTCCGTCTCTTCATTCGTGGCGATTGGCGGATTTCAAGCCGTTTTCATACAGGAGTCCACACGCTTCGAACATGGACAGACGGGTCACAAGCACCGGAATAGCGTCTTCGATGGCCGCTGCGATGATGTCATGCGAGGGTCTCCGGGATCCGACAAAAATCACACAGGACAAGTCAAACAACTCCGCCGTGTTTACGATCTGGGAATCGAGAAGACTCGTCAACAAAAGGGCCCCTCTTCCACACGACGCCAACACTTCCGATATCAGATCCGAGGCATGCACGGTGCGGATATCGATGGCGAGATCCAGTTGCGATGTCAGGTTTTCCGCTTTCAGCAAGTCAATAATTCGTGCCAATTCCAATTGCGTCATTCCTCCTTCTTCTTACACTCGTTCAGAATTTTGGGAATCTGCTTCGGCGTCATTTTCCCATGGAAGGTTTCATCAATCATCATTACCGGCGCCAACCCACAACATCCGACACACATCACGGGTTCAAACGAAAAAAGGCCGTCCTCGGTCACCTGGCCTTCCTTGATCCCCAATTGACTCTCGAGCGTACGAATCAATTCGGATCCTCCCTTAATATGACATGCAGTGCCCAGACACACCTTGATATTGTGTTTCCCCGGCGGAACCAATTTGAACGCCTTGTAAAACGTCACAACTGAATAGACTTGTGATCTCGGAATCTTCAACATGTCCGCCAATTCCTCCAGCACATCCTCCGGCAAAAAACCCAGCGCATGCTGGATGTCCTGAAGAATGGCGATCAAAGCACTGGCTTTAAACTCATTCTTCTCCAGAACGTTCTGCAAAACCTGCGATCGATCGATTTCAACAGCCTGTGTCATATCTGTCCCCCATGAAAAAGAACCGTGCAAATCCAGTTCTATTTAAACGAAAAAAATACCGGTAATCAAGGCTATTCACTTCTTCCGGGCCTTGATCGAAAATGTCATCGGAATTAACCGGCGATACACGACCTCCAACTCCGGCATGTTGTCCCAATACGGCTCCGGATGCTCGCCAATAGACAAAATCTCCATACCAACACCAATCAGCGCCTGAACGACCTGCGATATCGGCCAGAGCCGCTCATACTTCCGAACCTCCTCATGAACCGGCTTACCCAAATTCCCTAAAAAACTCTCCGGCCAGCCCCGATTCGATTCACAGTAATTAAAATAATCGATATACGAGGGCTCCAAGCAGGCCCGGTCCGCCCGAAACAACCACGTGATGGGATGATCGTCCAGAATGTGAAAAATTCCATCCCTTTTCAGTAATCGCGCCACGCTCTCCGCCCAGGGTTCCAGCGCTTGAATCCAACAAAGAGCGCCCCTTCCTGTGTAGACTAAATCCGCCGAGCCGTCGAGATCATGCGGAATAGACAGCACGTCGCTTCGGATCCAACGGGCTGGCATTCCCAGTGCTTGACTCATCGCCCGGGCATTCGCGATGTGCCTGTCGGAGATATCCACTCCGATGATATTCCGCACACCTTCGACAACCAGGGAGAGTGTATCTTGACCCGATGCGCATTGCAGGTGGACCGCCGTTTCGCACCATGTTGACAGATCCCCGAGATTGCGCCGCTCCACCGGATGCATATTACTTTTTCCCGACCGGATAAACGCGATACTTTCCGCCAATTCCTCGCCATACTTCACCGCTCCCTCGTTCCAGGCCTGCCGATTGGCTTCATGCCGGTACAGTACATCCTCGCCTGTTTCCGGTACGGGTTCCTTCCGGATGTTCGGATCGGCATCGGTCTGCAACGAGCGCTTCATAAACACCGCCACTTCACCATCCGGTGCCGCATCATTGGCATAATACGTCAGATCGATTCCATCGATGACAAATCCCGTCTTCCGATAGAACCGGATCGCCGGAACATTGGTATTCTGCGTTTCACAGACCATGGTTCTCATGCCTCTCGTCTGGGCCCGCTCGGCCAGGATATCCATCATTTTCCGTCCCCACCCACAGCCCTGATGCGCCGAAGCGATATGGAACTCCCAGATCCACAACGAACGATTCCAGTCGACAGGTTCAGCAATCGCGAGACCTTCCAGTCGATCGCCGTCAAACAAGCCCAATGAGAAACCCTGCGATATGTACCTGCAATACCGGTCATACTCGCCGGCATCATCGGATTCGAACCGCTTTCGATACGGCGTCTCCAGGTGCATCCGCTCCAGCCGGATAACCACAATGTCATCGCTCTCTTCACGGAAAACGCGATACCGTTCATTGGATTCATACCCCGCCGTCAGTCGCACAAGATCATTCCGGCTGATATCCTGCAATGTTCGGATTTTCATCGTTTTTCCCCTTCTTTCTCAGTTCGTTTCTGCCTCCGGTAAATACTGGAACCCATTCGTGCTTTACACGCAGATAAAAAAAAACCGGTCCGGTGATCCGGCCGGTGAATCCGGCTGCGTGATGTCGATTTCCACTCGCGTACCGGGTCAATCAGGTTATCACGGATACCCGTCGAAACTCCACTCTTCCATTTCGACATCGGACGCCTGAATCGCCAAGCTCCAGGATGTCATCGCTCCGATGAAAAACAGGTTGTCCATGTCAAAACCCAATTGAGGCCAGATGAATTCCGGCAAAATTGTGATCGAGGACGATCCGGGCGGCAGGTCCACTGCCAGGAAATCCAATCCAATGAATTCCGGTGGATCCCACAACGACCATGACGGCCAGAAATAAATTGCCCCATGAATATCCAGCAAGAGAAAAACAGGCAGTGCCGTGAGTTCTGTGCCGTCATTTTCCACGTCCATTGTCAATCCGAACACTTCCCCGGGATCCACCCATCGGCGGGGCATTTTGAGCGCAATGTTCAGATCGAAATTCCCTTCAGGTAACTCGATATCGATGCCGGTAACCGTATCACCCGCCGTAGTCGTCACCCATGCGGCGTCTGCTGCAGCAGGTGCGTTGGGGTGGTAGGCATCCTGTGCACCACAACCGTGGGGAGCGTCGGCCAGGATCCGATAAACACCGTTGGGGAGTCCATACGCCAGATACGTTCCGTCCGGCTGGGTTTTCACCGTATGAATCGGTTGCTCCAGACCGTCAGTTCCATCGATTCGTATCCGGCAATCCACTTTCGGTTGTCCTGTGACCTTCTCCATAACACGGCCAGTCATCATGCCGCCCGAAACCAGCGAAAAATCGACGCCGGGAATATCGTCACCGGCACCCACTGCCAGAATCTGCGCAGCGTTCCGGTACCAGACCCCGGGCCAGTAAGCCTGGCAGACGCCGTGCACGAGATCTGGATCGGCCCGCACATACCATTGCCCCGCCGGTAACGGACCGATTGTATACTGACCATCGGCATCCGTCCGATCAGTATAGATTCCGGCATACCGCCATTCATGGGTGTAAACATCAAGATCCACATCCACCATGGGATAACCGTTCGTATCCTGGATACCACCGCGAAGATAGCCTCCCCGCGCCATCGCGAAATCGATCCCGATGATGGTCTGACCCGCTTCCACCCGGATGGGTACGGCTGTTTCCTGATCCGGTGTGCGATACCAGAATTGAGTCACCCAGGGTTGCGGATACGTGCTGACCGCCCGAATATAGTATTCACCCGCAGCAAGTTCACCGGTGATGTATTCGCCCAGTTCATCGGTCCATGCTGAATCGGACACCCTGAAGGTCCAGGCTGAGTCATAGATGCGGACGCGCAAACCCGTGATGGGCTCCCCCGATTCCACATCCGTCACCACCCCGCGGATAAAACCGCCGGCGGCACGGGCGACCGCATGCTCCCCCATACTCCCGGCCAGCCACAGGTCGGCCAGATACAGGCAGATCCACCACACTCGCCACCGGAAACTCACACGCTACTCCCCAACAACAAGCCCGGCTAAGCCGGTTCTTGTTTCGGCATCGCCATGGCTATACTGACCAAACGACGGATCCATGGAAACCGACCACTGAGCCAATCCGTCCGGTTCTATGACCGATGCCCGTTGAATGCTTCCATCACCTCCCATGCCGGCGAACGGTGACCAGTCAACGGCATACAGTTCATATTCTTCCGGCAGAACGATATCGGGTGCATTCCACCAACCGCCGGTCAGAACAACGAACGGAGATCCCGGTCCGGCAATATAGGACATATCCCAGGCCAAATCCGTAGAGGTCATGCCGGTATTGTCATGCCAGGCTAGACTGTCTGCTATACATCCAAATGGATCCCGTAAAACCGCCACATCCTCCAGACTGGAAAAGTCCGGAACTTCCCGGCTTCGGATTTCCAGGCCGTACGGCTGCACAATGATCTCCTCCATTGCACTGGGACCGACAAAGATAACAACCGCAAGCTGTTCCGGAAGCAATACCGCGGATTGATCGACAAACGGTGTGTCATAGCCGTCGAGATCCGACAGGATCCATCCGTCAAGATCCACCGCCTCCGTTCCCGCATTGTAAAGTTCGACCAGGTCACCCTCTGTACCGGTGGTGGCGATATCCGGCTTAACTTCAGTAATCATCACGTTGCCGGCAGTGCCCATCGGCGTCCAGGGAAGCTCTCCCTGAAACGGAACGAGATTTTTTCCTGTAATGACGAACCGGAGATGATCATCCGGTATGGAGGTTTCACTGATCAGTACGCCCCCGTATTCATCGGTGAAATCCACGTGTCGTGCGCTGTTGGCTTCCCAACTCACCTGGGCATAAGCGACGATTGCTCCACTGGTATCGCGTACGGACAGATACCGGTCCATGCCATTATTTGCATAGGCCAATCCCGCGGCCACCCGATGCGGTTGACCCATGCGAACCCACATGTCCGGCGTACCGAACAACAGGTATGTCCGGCAGTGCTGATCCACGAACACATCGTGAGCCGGATCCGGGAACTGCTCGATGACGTAGGCTTTACCGTAATCCATCATCGGTCCACTCCGGTTGACGTTCCACAGGCAGTACCCCCGGTACAGACCGCGATCCATCCAGTTGTTGTAAGTGGTATGCGTATTCCAGGTCGGTCCGATGACGCCTACAGCGCCCATGGAAATCGTCGCCGACCCATGCGACATCATGGCCTCACTCCAGCAATCGCTGTCCGTGTTGAACAGGCTCACTCCACAACCGATCGACGTAATATACGGCACCTTATGCGGATTGCGAAGCTGATATACATCATCCAGATCAAACCAGAACTCATGCTCCGGATTCCAACCGCTCCGCCATCCCTCACCCCGATAATTGATGATCGATACACCCGCATCCATATCCGTCATCAACGCCGCAATCATCGCATCGTCCCAGTTTTCATAATATGTCAGGACATTCGTATACCCACAATATTGCTCCAACCGCTCGCGGGTCTGCTCCTTCGCCGTCACCTGCGTTGGCTCGAGACTCGACGCCGCCATCATCGCCCGAGCCCAGAAGGCCGGGTCATCCGTCGGTGGATCGAGTTCATACCGCATGATTTTATTGATCATGATCGTCACTTCGGACACGTCGTCCGCCGGGAGCCGACCGAGAAAAAATTCCGGCAGCAGATCGTCGCCGGCCAGTGTTGAATAGAACAGGTCATCGGCATAATCCCCCGGATGCGTTGGATCATACGTCAGCATGACCGGTGTCGCGTATTCGTCTCCGACAAACAGCACGAAAACCGGTGGGTTGGGACCTTGATACCGAGCGAGTAAGGCATTGCGCAAATCTGCCGGCGCCGGCCAGACGGGCAATTCGGATTTGCGCATGATATCGATCGCGAAGCCTTCCGTTTCTTTCCATGCGATCCAG
>JAFGMN010000294.1 GCA_016927515.1 candidate division CSSED10-310 bacterium
ATTGACGATATCAGTCCCTGTATCGATGCCGGATCAACGGCCTCATCATCGGTGTATTTCGTTCACAGTTCCGGCATGATCAGTCTTGATCAGATGGTGACGGATCCACTCGGATCACTCGATTCAGGAACCGTCGATATGGGATTCCATTACATGAATCCTGCGCTGTTCACACCGACACCCGGACCCACTCAAGTCCCGACTGCGACTCCTTTCGGTAATTGTGCCGATCCGGAACTGCTGGATATCGGGGATTGTGTGTGCGGTTCGACGGTTATATTGAGTTCCGATCATGATTGTGGCTATGGGCACAGTGGACCCGACCGGGTGTACCGGATCGAAGTACCATCGCCTGGCGGTATTTTGACGCTGCAGGGTCGGGCTGATTTCGATGCCGACTGGAGCATTTCGACGAGTTGCGGGACCGGTGCCGATATTGTGTGTATCGACGGAACCGAAGAACCTGTTCCTGACCCCGAATGCAGTTACGTAACACCCAACGCCCTCGGCGATATGTTCTATTCGTGGCAGGGCAGCGGCGTTTTTTATATCTGGGTGGATGGTTTCCATAGCTGGGATTCAGGCAATTACTGCTTCCAGGTCACTCTCGGCGCATGTACTCCCACTCCGTCACCACCGCCGACGGCCACGCCGACATCCACACCCACGCCACGGGATATATACGTTCCCGGCGATTATCCATCAATTCGTGAAGCCATTGACGCTGCCTGGCACAAGGACAAGATTCATGTGGCCGATGGTGTTTGGAATGGCCCCGACAATACGAATCTGACGTTTGCCGGAAAGAAAATCACGGTTGAGTCTGAGAATGGACCGTCGGTCTGCATCATCGACGGCGGAGGAATTGCACGGGCATTCACATTCACTATGCAGGAAACGAACAAGTGTATTCTCTCGGGTTTTCATATCCGAAATTGCGTCGACAGTGCGATCCTGTGTCAGGGAACATATCCACTGATAACGAATTGCGTGTTTACAGACAATACGTCCGCATCCGGTGGAGCACTCCGGTGCGAAGATAGTGCTGACCCCAGCGTGATCAACTGCCTGTTCGAAGGGAACAGCGCTGTATTCAACGGCGGCGCAGTTGCGATTTACTCCATGTCCTTTCCATCCTTCACGGTCTGTACATTTACCGGTAACACGGCGCAAGGGGTTGGCGGAGCCATGGCGTTGGAGGACGATGCGGCTGCGACCGTCACCTACTGCATTGGCTGGGGAGATTCAGCTGGCGACGGTGATGACGAAGTATCCGTCGATGATTCGTATCTGGACATGACATACAGCAATTTTGAAGCACCGACGGGAACCTATCCCGGGAGCGGCAATCTCAATGAAAACCCCCTGTTCCAGAGCGGACCGCTCGGTGACCGGTATCTGCTGGACGAAGGTGCTTTGCTGAGTCCCTGTATCGATGCGGGAAATGTTTCCTCACATACCGTCTGTTTCAATGCAAGCAGTGCCCGATGCCTGAACACGATGACAACACATATTACCGGTACCGCCGATTTCGGCATGGTGGACCTCGGTTTCCATTACGAATTGGTGGCCATGCCGACCTTTACTCCGGAACCGACGGGGCAGCCATGGATCACGCCGACGCCAACACCAGACTGCATTAATCATGGCGATGTCAATTTCTCGGGAGCGTTGACTGCTGCCGATGCCCAGATGATTTTCAATATCGTGCTGGGTTTCATTGCTCCCACGGTTGAGGAAGCCTGTGCTGCGGATTGCAATGGCAGTGGAACGATCACGGCCAGCGATTCTCAGACGGTGTTTTATGCGGTGCTCGGCATGGGAAGTGGGTGCATGGATCTGATTCCCTGATCCGGTACGTTCAACGGAACGACTGATTTCGACCGGCGCATCATGGGCATCGGTGCCGCAGATGGTGCGCCGGTTTTATGTCCGGCCATTCGGCTCTGCACGCAGACAGGAATCGCAATTTTTTTTCGTTTCTCGGATAGAAAACGATCCGGGACACGGATGGGCGTCGGATTATTCTAGATATCCCAGGTGCTTGAGCCGTGTTTCGAGAGTGATTCGATCGGCGTCCGGACAGGAAGCCGGACCAGGGTCCAGCATGGAACCGGTGTCCAGGGAGTCGGGAACGGGCTCATAGGCAGCGGGATGTGTCCGGCGAAAACTGTATGAAAAGAGCTGGACCAGAGCGTGACCATCAAGATTATCCGGGATCGGCACACCGGCGGCATACAGCACCGTCGGCATCACATCAGCCATGGCGGCCTCGATTGCCTGCGGCATGATGTCCGGGTGCCGGATCATCACGATTCCATTGCTCCGATGAAATCCGATCGGCACGCGAGCTGCGGAACTGAAATAACCCGGTGCACCGAGATGCTGGCGGCCGAGGACGGCATAATTGCGCATCCGGAACAACAAATGCGGTGCAAACCGGGTCCGGTCGCCGTGGAAAACGTCCTCCCGGTTCCAGACGGCATCGGTCATCGGAACATCCGATCCGGGCAGGGTTAACCGGCGCAGAGCATCGGTGATGACCAGCCGTAAGGGTTCAACATCGGCGCTGGCGACGATGCCGCGATGGTTATCCGGAGTCTTTTCATTGATGTAAATACCCTGGGTCGGGATAGAGCCGAAAAATGCCTGCGTCCGGGTCCAGTCGATGATCTGCTCCAGGTCGTTTCGGGCGGAATGCAGCGTGGACCGGGTGTGGCGAATGTGGTGCCGGATGGACGATTGAGCGGCGGCAGGAATCACAGACCGAATAAGGGGATGATCACCGATGCGATGTGCCGTGTGAAATAGGCGGGCGCGCAGATAGGGTGCCGGTTTGACGGCTAGCAGACCCAGGGATTTGAGCCATGTGTTGGCATTGAAGAACCCGTCGGTTGTGCCGAATCCGTGGTCGGAAAGAATCATCGTCATGTCGCCGGGGTGGGCGTGTCCAACCATTTCCGCGATGATTGAATCGAGTCGCCTGAATTCATCGAGCAGCAGGGGTCGGAGTCGCCGGGCTGGGGCGGTATCATAAAGCGGGTTACCGGGAAAGAGGTATTTGGCAAACAGGTGTAGAATTCGGTCCATCCCGACAAAAACGGCCATAAACACCGTCCAGTTTTCGGTATCCATCAGGTGGCGCACCGCCTCCCGGCGTCGTTCCGTGCATTCGGCGACATCGAGAATGAAGTGCCGGGCGTCATCTTCGCACGCCGTATCGTATCGAGGGATATCAATGTTGCAGATATAATTGCCACAGACGGCTTTCAGGCGTGTTTTCAATTCGGGAGGATGTGTAAACGGGGAATCGTATCCTGGAGTCATCATTCCGCTGATCATGCAGCCGGCGATGGATTCTGGTGGATACGTGATGGGTACGTTGACGAATACCGATCGGTGGTTCCGAGCGGTCAACCATCGCCAGAGTCGGCATCCTGCGGCAGACCGGGTGGATACCAGTGGTCGCGTTGGATCGGCCAGGGGGCTGACGGTGAAATCGAAGATACCGTGCCGGCCGGGATTGAGTCCTGTGGTGCAAGTCGTCCAAGCCGGCGGTGTGGTTGGCGGATTTGTGGAGTGCAGGGTGCCGTGGGCGGATTCGGCATAAAAGGACCGGAGAAACGGCATAACCTGGCTATCCATCAGGGGTGTCAGCAAGTCAAACGTCCCACCGTCCAGTCCAATGATGATAACGCGTGCAGGTGTCGTAATCATGCTCTATTCCGATTCCGCCGGTCGATTCGCGGAATCCATTATCCGGATCAGAGGTAACCCAGTTCCTTCAGTCGTTCAACGACTCGAACCTCCTCTTCTTCACCGATACCGTCCGATTTCGGTAAATACCCCATCTCCTCGAGTTTCACGATGATTTGTGTCAGGCTTTCCTCGATCGTTTCCTTGTCCGTTTCCACGAGGATTTCAGGGTTCAGGGGTTCCTCATACGGATCATCGACGCCGGTGAATCCCTTGATTTCGCCGGCAAACGCCTTTGCATACAGCCCTTTAACGTCTCTTCGAGCGCACTCCTGAACATTGCATTTACAGTAGACTTCAACGAAATCTCCGATCAGATCCCGGTTGCGATCCCGAATGTTCCGGTAAGGGGAGATACAGGCGGCGATGGCGACGCGGCTCGTTGCGGTTAGATAAGAACAGACGTGGCCGACGCGACGGATGTTTTCATCACGGCCGTCCTTGGTGAAACCCAGGCCCTTGCTGAGGCTTCGCCGGATCACATCCCCATCGATGATTTCAACCTGCTGCCCCCGCTTGCGTACCTCCTGGGCCAGCAGATTGGCCAGGGCCGACTTGCCTGCGCCGCTCAATCCCGTAAACCAAACTGTGTATCCTTTCATTCTATGCTCCTTTCACATCAATTGCCGTATTGCGAGGTTGTTTTAATCCAAAATAATCGATTACAAAAGGGGTAATTTCGGTGATTGTCCATCGGCCCGGTTGCGCGAATGTTCCGGGAACCGCGGGGATATTACCGAGAGCGATACCGTCAAAATCGTGATTCGCACCGTCGGGACCGCGGTCGTTTTTTCGTGTGAACAGCCCGTTGCCGAAACTTTCCGCTGAAGGACCCACACCGCCGAGTGCGCGCCAGGCCAGGTTTCCGAAATAGACCATGAGATCCGGC
>JAFGMN010000295.1 GCA_016927515.1 candidate division CSSED10-310 bacterium
GGTTCGTCGGCGACATGATCCCATCGACCATCCGGAAATTTGGACAGCGATCTGAACTGGCGTTGTTAGGCGTGGCGGTTGCACAGGCCGATGACATCGAGGAGTATGCTGCTCCTGACGGCTGCTTTGGGGAGCTTCCGGATAGAAACGCAGGTAACGAGAGTGGGAAGGATCGTCGAATGAGCGATGAAACGATCGAAATGGAGGGCTTTCCAGATATCCCCATCATGCCCATGAAATATTCGTCGAGTACGACGAGCTACACTCCACCACCCAATACACCGACTCCTACGCCGAAACCCACGGTTCAATGGGTGTTATCAAGCGTGGCCGATGCCATGGTCGACAACACGCTCGGTCAGACAAACTTCGGCGATTCGGATACGCTGATGATCGAACCCGAACCCTTGAAAAAACAGGTGTTTATTAAGTTTCCGATCCCACGGAAGAAAGCCGGCCAGACATTTGATTCCGCGCTGCTGAAACTGCACCGGCGGGTTGGCAGTTGGTACCCATTCATGTATCGAATCAGCAAGAACGTCGATGCGTGGTGGGAAGATAACGTGACGGCCGATAATCAACCAGGCGACGCAGGGTGGTCTTTTTCCGCAATGTGCACGTCGTCCGATGCAACAATCACCATTCCGGTCAATGAAGTCATTCGCGACGCATGGCTGAACAATGAACGGTATCTGACACTATCTCTGGAATCATCCGACGAGATCATTGTTTTCGATTCAAAAGAAAACGCGAGCGTAAACAATCCAGTGAGAATCGACATAACGGTGACTGGAGATTTCGGTTCATCACAATCGCCTCCGGCAACGCCGACACCAATCCACCACTACTATATTCAGTGTCCCACCCGGGCGGATAGTTATACTTCCCGGTTGAATCCCGACACGCAGTATGGTTCGGCGGATTTTCTGCGTCTCCAGGGCAGAGACGGCGAAGCTTGGGTACGCTACTGGCTTCCTGCAGTGGAGCCCCAGCAGGTTGTATCAGCCGATGTCATCTTCCGAGTCATTAGCTATCCGGCTCTCGAATCGGCCATCAACGTGTACCGTATCACGGATCGTTGGGACGAGATGACCATCACCCATACCGGCCGGCCTGCGTCCGATCCTGTTCTCCATGATTGGTTTCTCGAGGAGCGTTCCGGATGGGAATTGATGACCATCAGCGAGCTTGTGAGGACTTGGTTGACCGATCCGGCCGAGGAGTACGGCATCCGTCTTACTTCATGGGATTATTACGGTTTGTCGATGGATGAAGCCGTGACTCTATGTAGCCGTGAATGGGATTCACCACCATATCTGATGCTTCGCTTGAACTCAGTGGCTGAACTGGTGGATATTGACCTGCGGTTGAGTCAAAATCAGTTTGTTGCCGGAGACCGGTTCGAAATGGATGTAGTGGTTGCAAATTATCGGGAGATACCTGTCCATGGACAATTGTGGCTGATACTCGATGTCTACGGTCAATATTGGTTTTTTCCGTCATGGACCCCGTCTCCGGAATGTGTGCTCCGATCATTCACTCCGAATGCCCTGAGTGTAGAAACGATGCTGTCGTTTACCTGGCCGGACGATTGCGGACAAGGATTTGATATCAAGTTCTGGACTGGATTCATCGATGACCTGACAGGGGATATCAGCTATGATTGGGTTGCCTTCGGATGGCAATAATCAGGGACCTTCACCGATTCCATCCCCCAGTGTTTCCCGCTGCCGCAAGATGCTGGTATACCACAGATTGCCAATGGCCGGCCAAGCGAATCGTCGCACGGTGAATGCTCCGTTTCTGCGCAAAAAATCAGCCGTTTCCGGATGATATAACATCTGATGGATACCCCTGCGGATGCTTTCGACACTTCCCGATGAGACCTTCAGACAGTTAACACCATCCGACAGGATTTCTTCCCCGGCAACGGAATCGGATACAATCACCGGAATACCGGCTGCCCAAGCTTCCAGAATCACCGTCGGCAGACCGTCCCGCTGCCCGGATGATGTCACTCGGGATGGTACCACCCAGAGATCGGCGGTGCAGATGATGGCACGCTTGGCGGCCCCTGAAACCATCCCGTGAAAGCGGCAGAGCACACCGAGATTCGACGCCAGCGTTTCAAGATTGGAACGATCCGGACCATCGCCTGCCAGATGGACTGTAACTTGCGGCAAATGGGTACATGCCCGGATAACAAGGTCTGCTCCTTTTATGGGTATCAGGCGACCCATGAAAAGGACGTGCAATCCGTTTCGTTTGGTGTCCGGCTTTTGCTGGACCGATCGGTCATTGATTTCGCAGTGCACACCTGTACCCGGAACGGATACAGTCTCGACGGGCACTCCCATGGGTAAAACATCGATCCGATCCGGATTGCATCGGGGTGTAGCGGCGATCAGCCGGTGCTTCATTTCCGGTGCGATCACGGCGATCCGGTGGGGATGCGTTTGGAGTAACCGGATGCACTGCTGTCGGAAGAAGTGAGGGAATTTGCTCAGTAGGAACAGATCCGATCCGTGAATTACGCTGAGATGGGAAACAGGGAAGGACCGGTTGATGATGGAGTGGCAGCAGAGGGATGTGGGGAGTATCCAATGCGATACCACTGTGATCGGGGTCGTTGTGTCCATCTCGGTGAGAAGATCGATCAGTTCGTGTTGCATGGCCCGGATGAATCCTGGAATCCGGAGCGCGATCCTTGTATGGAGGCGCAGATTTTCAATCATGCCGTCGCCATAAGCCAAAGACGTGCGGGATTGCCACCCGATCCAGCGGAACCGGCGAATCGTGATGTCCGGATGGGTATTAAATCCATCCACGGCCGGATGATCCGGCGCTAAAACCGTGATTGGCTCGTATCGGTTCAATTCTCCAGCGAGAGCGGCAATGAAGTGACCAGCGTGATCCTCACAATTCCTGGGATATGATGTGGATACCATGATAATCATGCGGTTTCGGTCCGGCCCGATGTTGTCCCCGGTTCCCGACGAAACAGCCGCATGATCCGACTCAGGGGGTTCCATCGTGCGAAACCCCATGCCAACAGCCGGATCATGAGTCGTGGAAGATCCCGGAACGGGTGGATACCGGAAACTTCCGAGCCATAAATTGGTTTGACGGCCTGTTCCCGGATCTGAAACCCCGCAGTGAGCGTTTCGATGATGAAGTGATTCGGAAATCCATATCCTGGGTGGAGACGGTCTAGGTCGAGTGACCGCAGCAGGCGGTCGGTGCAGGCCGTGTATCCGCATTGTGCGTCGCCGAAGGAGCGGTTTCCGGCTGCCCACCGTGTCCACTCAGTGAATACACGGATCCCCAAACGCCGTCGCCACGGAATCCGGCGGACATGATCCCGGCGGGTAAAGCGGTTACCCTTGACGTAATCGGCTATCCCGGTCACAAGAGGCTGTATTAGGCTTTCCATGTCACGGGGATCCATCTGGCCATCCCCGCCGATCACAACCACGATTTCCGCATGTGCATCCAATGCTGCTCGA
Organism: candidate division CSSED10-310 bacterium; assembly: GCA_016927515.1. Classification (GTDB taxonomy): domain Bacteria; phylum CSSED10-310; class CSSED10-310; order CSSED10-310; family CSSED10-310; genus JAFGMN01. The sequence goes on from JAFGMN010000295.1 coordinate 3,507, forward strand.
TACCCTGTGACGATGGCGGCGCCGACACCCTGGTTGCGGGTGTGACGAACGATACTGACCCGCTGATCGCCTGTTTGCTCGGTAACAGTGATCCCGTCATCAGTGCTGCCGTCATCGACAACAATGATGCGATAAACCCATGAAGGGACTGTCCGGATAACATCCCGAATGAACAGTTCTTCATTGTGTATAGGTATGACCACGGCAATGCGGGGTGGGGGTGACGGGGAAACGATGATCGATGTCATGCGCCTTGTTGTAACGGAATCTGATGGTAAAGAAAATCCCTGGGTGCTTTTCATCGGGTGCTTTTCCGGCCGGATATAGGTAGAGTAAAGGAAGGGAGGATGCGGTTTAATGAGTGTTTCCGATGTATATGGCAACTATTATGATAAATACCGATCGAAAAACCCGGCCACCCGCTGGTTCGTTTCCGGTTTTCTGTCTGCCTGGCACGATCTGGTTGCCGTGTCTGCAAGTATGTGTCCCGTGAAGAGGCTCCTGGAGGTCGGGTGTGGTGATGGATTCCTGCTGGAACGAACGGTACAGGTGATTTCACCGGCGGATGATAATTTCGAAACTTCGGTGATCGGTGTGGGCGTGGAACCCGGGATGGATGTTTTGATTACCGGGCACCAGCTGTATTCATCTCGGTTGCATGCCTGCGGATCCATTTTTGCCTTGCCGTTTCCTGACGCTGCTTTCGACCTTGTTACGATACCCGAAGTGTTTGAGCATCTCGAAGATCCACGGAGTGGTTTGCTGGAAACGATCCGCGTATCGAACCGGTTTATCCTCGCCAGTGTCCCATGGGAACCTGTCTGGCGGGGGTTGAACCTGGTCCGCGGTGCGTATTGGTCAACCCTGGGCAATACTCCAGGGCATATCGGTCATTTCAGTCGAAGGGAGTTTATTCGGTTTATGAGCAATGGACTCCGAATTGTCGCAATTCGACGTCCGTTCCCATGGACGATAATCCTGGCCGAAAAAACGGTCGAACGGAGAGATGGATAACCCAAGAAACCATTTCCTCTGAGGGTGCTGTTTCTCTTAAGTCGTTTAATCGATCTTTTTGGTTGTTTTGGATCGTGTTTCTTTTTCCGCCGGTTCTTCATCGGAGGAATCTGGATCGGAATCATCTTTAATCGATTTACGGAAGTTTCGGATTCCTTCACCCAGACCCCGACCGAGATCCGGCAGTTTGCGTGCGCCGAACACAATGGCCACAACAAGTAAAAGTAAAAGTATTTCGGATGTTCCCGGCCAACCCATATCCAGAGTGTAACCCTGAATGCCCGGCCGCGCAAGCGAATTCGGATTCACTTTCGATACAATTTGATTTGCAGCGGTTTTTTTGCAATTCTGAGCGTGTCTGTCGATCGAACGGTGAGGAGATAGACGATGACGAATACGATGACGAATACGATGAACAAGAAATACTCGCTGTCAATGGTTTTCCCCGCATACAACGAGCAGGATAATGTTGAAAAACTGGTTAAAGATGCCGATTCCATCGGAAAGAACATCATGGATGATCGATACGAGATCATTGTCGTCGATGATGGTTCGAAGGATCATACTCCAGCCATTCTTAACCGGCTGAAGACTGAGTATCCGCATCTGGTTGTCTACACGCATTCTCCCAACCGGGGCTATACTGCTGCCCTGCGAACGGGTTTTACCCAGGCAAAAATGGACCTTATTTTTTATTCCGATGCAGACAATCAGTTCGATCTGACGGAGATTCCTCTGCTGCTCGATCGCATCGGGGACAACGATATCGTTTCTGGGTATCGAAATCCCCGGATCGATCCCTGGCTGCGGATTTTTGTATCGCGGTGCTTCAATGTGATGTCACACACGATTTTCCGTTTTCCAATTCGGGATGTTGACTGTGCATTCAAGCTTTTTCGCCGAGAAGTGTTCGATAAAATCACAATTACATCAGATAACTTCATGGTGGATACGGAGATCATGGCCAAAGCCGTGCTATTCGGCATGCGCGTAGCGGAAGTCGGCGTCACGCATTTGCCTCGGTGCGCGGGGAAAACGACCGTAAAGCCATCGGATGTGTTTAAGACCCTGAGGGGGATGTATACGTTGTGGTTTGAGCTGAAGGAAATGAAGAAGAACAAGTAGAAACTCCAACGGGGAGCCCCCGGGGCGGATACCGGGGATCGTCGTGAGTCGTTGCAACCCGATGATCAGGGAATTCGGAGTTTATACGATAGCAGCCGGGTATCCGGTAGATTGAACCAATCCGGGCGAAACACATAATCGGCCATAAAACAGAATTGATTTGAGGCGCATGATGTGAATTCGACCGTTTGGGGTGGCATTCCCCGTTTGAGGACGAGATGCCGCTCAACTGTCCCGTCCCGGGCGATAAACACGTTCATGGACTGGATTTCGGGATCTAGAAAAACAGGCTGGATTTCGCAGATCAGGCGATCGATTTTCCATGTGCGCAGATACGCTTCCGGTCCGGCCCAGCGATACTCCCCCCATTCCGGCTCCATTTCAGGATCATAAAACCCTCGCAGGAATTCAACCGCGCCGCCATCGACGGGTTTCTGTGGCGAGTAATCGGGATCCGGCAGGACACCCGTGTCCGAAGCGGCGATGACGATATTCCAGTTCGACGCCATGATCATGCTATGGTTTTTATATAAGTCGCTTTGCCCCGGAGTAAACAATCCGTTGACCGGCTGATAGAAACGGAAGTATGGAAACCCGGATATGGTAAGAATTTCCTCGAGATGTACCCGTTGATACGGACGCTCGAGTGTCCGGTATTTTTGCATGATGGCCTGGTTTGTTTCATCGTAACTGGATCCCGGTTCCGGCGCTGCTGCTTCGACGATTGCCAGCCGTCCGTTTTTTTTCAACCGGCTTGCGGTATTTCGGATCGCTGCTATGGGGTTAAAGAAATGATGCAGTGCAGACATATACAGCACGCAATCAAATTCCTTGTCGTCCGGCACCGGTGTTGTTTCGACGTCGATTTCCATGAACTCCACCTGGAACGGATGATCGATGAATGGAGAAAAGGGATCGCCGGCAATGCGTTCCCGGGCGATAGCAAGTAAATCCGGTGATATGTCGACACCGGTGACGGAAAAGCCGAGCTTGGCCAGATAGTGACTGACCCAACCAGCTCCGCACCCGACATCGAGTACGGAGGCTTTTTCGGGCAAGGCCAGTTTGTCTAGAGTATTCAGAAATGTGTACAAATCGGTGAAAAACGGTTGAAAATCGGGACCGCCCTGAAATGGTTTAACCAATTCGAATCGCCGGTTGTGCCCGCCTTCCGCTTGAATGATCGCTTCCAGATAGGCAATTGCGCCGGCTTTCCAATCAATTCCGCGGGGGAGCCGGGAATTGATCTCTGCGAGAAGGTGCTTCTCGTGTCGGTTTCGATGCAGATGCCGAAAAGGATGACGAAGGTTCATAGCCGGAGTTAACCACGCTCCATCACGGTTTGCAATGTTTCATTGCCCGAAGATTCTCCGGATGGTATGGTGCAACGATGAATCATGTATTCGCTCTTGTACTCTATATTCTGGCTGCTCTGATTTTTTCCTTCCTTTGCTCGATTTCCGAAGCGGTGCTGCTCAGCATGTCACCAGCCTATATTGCTGGACTGCAGCAATCGCACCCCGGTCGCTCCCGCTTGTTCCGGCGATTGAAGCATGATCAGGTGGATCGGTCGTTGGCTGCCATTTTGACGCTCAATACGATTGCAAACACCGCCGGCGCGATTGGAGCTGGGGCGGAAGCGATCCAGGTGTTCGGTAACCAATGGTTCGGAGTCTTTTCAGCCGTACTCACTCTCCTGATCCTGTTTCTCAGCGAAATCATCCCGAAGACCCTGGGAGCACTGCATTGGCGAAGTCTGGCATACCCCGCAGCTCTTTTCATCCGGTTTTTAGTCGCACTGCTGTATCCCGTTATTCGGCTATCGGAGCGCTTGACCATCTGGATGACACGGCGTGCGAATAGCAACGGATTCACTCGGGTCGAAATCGCCGCCATTGCGGAAGAGGGTGAACGGTCCGGAATCCTTGAAGCGAGCGAGTCGCAGGTTATCCGGAATCTGCTTCGGTTCCGATGCCTTCGGGCGGAAGATATTATGACACCGCGAACGGTGATTGATGCCTTACCCAATTCGATCGATGTCGGTGAAGCCGTCTCCCGGATAACCCAATCACCTTTTTCCCGGTTTCCCATATATCGAACAGGGCTCGATGATATATTCGGCTTCGTTCTCCGCAACGATCTGATGAAGGCGCATGCAGCCGGCATGAGTGACGTGTCCATCGATCAGTATGTCCGGCCGCTGGAGAATGTGACACAGGTTACCGCCCTCTCTACCATTCTGGAAATGTTTCTACAAAAGCGCATTCAGTTAGCGCTGGTTCTGGATGAATACGGCGGAACCGGTGGTCTGGTTACCTTCGAGGATGTTGTAGAAACGTTACTGGGAATGGAGATCGTGGACGAGCAGGATACTATTGAAGACATGCGGAAACTGGCACGGGAGACATGGCGCCGACGTCAGCGGTAAGCAGTCGCTGTTATCTTCGACGGAGCGATTATCCGAAAAAATCGAGTCAATCAAAGCGTTTATGCGTAATGTGTGACGATTGAATAGCGTGGCTTTGGCTGTCGATTACCCGGCTCAGTTCACAGAGGTGGAATTATTCGATAGCGGGGTGCCCAGGGGTGAGAAGACAAAAGATGGCGGAAAATATGGTGACTTCGGAGGGGTGGATGGGTCTTATGGGTTAAATTTGGGAACGCTAAAGTAAAAGGGACCCGTTTTAGGGGTCAGTGCTAAAGTAAAAGGGCACCACCTCCAACTCTCTCCGGTTATAC
>JAFGMN010000006.1 GCA_016927515.1 candidate division CSSED10-310 bacterium
CGAATCCTTCTCCCGGATTGATGAATTGGGCAATCAGGGCATTCGTCGTATCCGATCCCTGCCGTCCAAACTGGCCACCGATATCGTAATTCATCGTGGGGTAGAAACAGATCCACCAATGACCGGCGGGAAGCGTGACCGGCGTCGCCAGCGTGACCGCTGTATTGCTGGGGTAACCGTTTGATCCGGTGCTGATCGTCACCTGCGCCTCGTACGGCGGCAGATCGAGACTCCAGAAAGGCGCGGCACCGCCACCGGATGGATCGCCGGCGGGCACTCCACCCTGATCGGCATAAATCCGCCAGTGCAGCATCGACGCGTGCATCAGGGTCATTCCTCCGTTCCAGAGTTCGCCGGGTGCATAGACTTCCGAGATGGTCCACGAAACCGGGTTGATAAAATCGTCGGATAGGTAAGATGAATAGGTATCCATATCGGGAAATTCCTGACTGATATACGCATTTGTATTGATCGCGCTCAGAGGCTGATCCCACAGGATATCGCAGGTCAGAGGTGTCGGCGTCGGCGTCGGCGGTCCGGCCGAGTGGTTGAGGCAGACTGCCATGTTCGAATTAATGGCATTCCATCCGCTCCCTAAATTTTGCAATCCCAGATCGGGACCGATGGACGTATTCGCCCAATAGTAGAAAACCCCGTCGAGGACACCCCGGATGGAGAGCCATCCATGGGTCAGAAAAACCGGTTGAGGAAGATCCACATCGAACTCCAGCAAATCATAGCCATAGAAATCATAGCCGGTATCCCAGACACTCGGTGTCACCGTAAACGATTGCGCAGGTGTCCCGGGAGAACCGGCATCATCCATCAGGAATTCGATCCTGAACTCCGGAGTGGAGCTGCTGCTCAGGAAGCCCCACCATCGGATGGAGGAAACGGATTCGCCGCTGGAAACCAGATACCAGTCAACCGTGCTTGATCCGAAGTCCAGATCGCTGGAATATCCGTTGATAAGCGGACTGGTTACGTCGACGGGCTGGCTGAACACCGAGTTCGGTGGGCAGTCCAGATACTCGGAGGGATAATAGATCATGCTGTCGATGGTATGTTGCACCGACCAGTTTGGACCGGTACCGCTGATGGTCAGGGAACGGATACCATCAGCGAAAAATTCGACATAGAGATCGGTCGCGCCGTTCACAGTATAGTCTTGGAGGGGGTAGCCCCATTCATCATTCACCGTGTATGTATAGGTATCGGATCCAGAGTTTAAGCAATTGATGTAGAAACCGAGTCGCCATATCGGTATGTCGAAGGAAATGTCAGGTGCTGTTTCGTGCGTGAACGCGACATTCGGAGGGGAATGCGGAGGATACGTGCTGCTTGATGTTGTCCACGCCTGCCATCCCGGGGAAAAAACGACGTCGGGATAGTGACTGTCGATATACTCAAGGTTTGAAAGATCGTCAAAATCGATCAGGGTACCGCCGCTAAGATTTCCGTGGATTGTAAACGGGACACCTTGAGCCGTCGATGTTCCCGAATCGAGAAATGCGTTCCAGGCAGTGGTGTATTGAAGCGCGTTCCCGGTGGTCGTCGATCCGATGATGGAGATCGGCGGCTGGAACGGTCCGGACAGGGACGGGCTACCATCCAGCATCCAGTCCAGCCAATACGTTCCCGGATCCAGTGTGACCGGCACCTCACAAACGGCCACCATGATCGGCCGGTTGGTATCACTCGGCGACGAATCGGAAACGCGATAGATGGATGTCCATTCCGTGGTGAGCAGGCGATTGGTTACCAGATCACCCCATATGACCGTTCCGCCTGCATTGGGTGGTCCATCCCATATTTGCAGGCGGGCATCGACCAATGGCGATGTTGTGGTTGAGTTGGTCTGATAGGCATACAGGTGGATTGATTCGATGTTCCATGGCTGCAGCACGTCGAAATCATCAGCCATTCGATTTCCCAGAGACACCTGGCATCCAGCGCCGTGCGTGTTCATACCCAGCGACGTCTGCAGTTCGCTGATATCCGCGCCGCCAGCGCCACCACCCGGTGTCGTGATCAACGGACCATTGTCATACAATACCAGTCGAGACCCGGACCGGCCGACGGCCAAATCCCGGGCGGCCAGATCACTGGCGGCCCGATTTCCAGCGGCTGTCCCCTCTGCGGACGGGGTACTCATCAGCAGGCATGCCACTGTGATCATTCCGACCATCAGCTGAGGACAGTCCCCTTTTGTAAATACACTCCTTTTCAACATATAACTCCTTTCGGTTTCAACCGGACGATTCCGGCTGGCCTTTCGTTCAATGACAAAGTAACGGTCTTCATGGGAATTATACACGGATTTTCATCATCGTGCATCATTACCCGACATCATCTGCCTGATCGTATCCACGCGCGCTGCGCATTGGTGGTCATGATTGGAAGTTTAACCGGATCGGAAATCTTGCGCAAACATTCAGGCCGGTGGCCGGCAACACGGGTATCCACATCCATGGCGTCCATTGAGGCGAATATGGCCGAGGGCAATGGCTGATTTTCACAAGCAGACAGGAAGTAGTTTTTTTCGGTATCGCCAGAGGTTCAATGCATGCGGTTTTACCGTTTCAGGAGATCACTAGGCGAAAAAATCGGCTTTCCAATAAAACGCCTGCTTCCTTGAATGCATCGTTTGAAGAGATGGCGAAGATGTTGATGGGGTTATTTCAACGCAGCGACTAGCGATCGGTTTGCCTGTTTTCCTTTGGCTTCCAATGGCGTCCAAACAGGAACCGATAAGTCATCCGGCGCTTTTCGGACGAGGCATCGTCTTCAGTGAATTTCTCCGGTGAGAAACGTTCGTTTACCGGTCCAATCCGGGGAGCCCTCTAAACGCAGCTCTTTCTGCAAGCCGGATACGGGTTCATGCAATGGACGCTTCCAGCGTATCGATCAGCGGATGGATGACTTGTGCCGAAAAGTCGAAGGGAATGCCGGCGGTCCGGAAGAGTTCGGGCAGAGGGCGACTCCCGCCCAGCGTCATCGCAGCGCGCAGTCCGTTCACGGTGGATGTGAGGTCTTTTCTGGCGGTCCGCATGATCTGGAATGCTGCAATTCGTGCCATGACATACTCGATGAAGTAAAACGGTGCAAAGAAAAAGTTACGTTGTGCCTGCCAGCGCACCCGATTGTAGGATTCCAGACCACTCCAGTCGACATACGGCTCGAAACGGGCAGCAGCCCGGACCCATGTATCGCCACGGCCGGAAGGTATGTGATCAGCATGTGCGTATATCTCATGCTGAAAAGCATCGCCCATGGTGTGCAGCATCAGTCGGGTCAGTGCATATTGCAGAATCTCACGCCGGGCACGCTCGAGATCCCTGCCGCTGAATATCTCGTCGAAGAAAAGCGACCCGAGCAATTCCATGCTGTAACTGATGGTCTCGTCGAACTCGAGGGGTGAATACCGGTAGTTGTAAAACCCCTGCTTCCCGCGTGCCATGGTGTGCAAGGCGTGACCGCTTTCATGCAGGAGTAAGATGAGATCCTCAAATGTTCCGGTTGCATTCATGATGATGAATGGCAACCGCGATTCCGGCAGCGTCTTGCTGGATGCGCCCGGTGTTTTACCCGGCCTGTTTTCAAGATCCATCAGGCCGAGTTGCCGGATACGGTCAAACTGCCTGCCGAGTTCATTGTCGATGCGATGAAAGATGCGGCTGCATCCTTTCACAAGGCTGTCGATGTCCGAAAAGGGTTTCAATGGCGGCCGGCCTTTCGGGTCGCTGTGAAGGTCCCACGGTTTCAGGGTTTCCAGACCGAGTGCGCGGCGTCGCCGGTCATAAAGTCGTTGGACAGCGGGTAAGACCACCTGTTCGACCGCATCGTGGAGCCGCAGGCAATCCACGGGGCCGTACTCGTTCCGGCCGAGGGCCCGGAATTGGTATTCCGTGACATTGCGGATACCGGCGTTCCGTGCCATGCGAAGCCGCATGTCGAACATCTCATCGAACAGCGTGTCCAGCTCCGGGGCAATCGCCACACGCCGATCCCACTGTGCCCGGAATGCGGATTCCCGGAGCCTGCGATCGGGCAGTTCCGAATATCGCACCAGCATCTGAAACGTCTGTTCGCTCCCATCGAACGGGATCGTCACGCTGCCAACCGTCCGGTCGTAGACCTGCATTCGTTGGATCAGTTCCAGATCGAGCCGATTGTTTTCAGGGCTAACCGGCCCGGTATTTTTCCTGCGGATATCCAGGTAAAACGCGTACGGCCCTCCCTTCGCAAAACCGGCCACGGTTGGATTCAGCATTTTCTCGGTCAGTCGATCGGTGATATTCTCGAACGGTGCGATAAGGGTATCGAGCGTCTCGTTTTGTTTTAGACGCCTGTCATTGTCGGACGCATCGATCGTCGCCAGTATCCGGCGCCGTGTGTAGACCTCGTATACCGCCGCCTTGAGTTCGGATATTTTCGCCATCCATTCGTCGAATTCTTCCTTATTCCGGATCTCGGCATTCAGCAGGGAATCGAGATACGATCGTAGGTTCTCGAACACTCCGGCATCCAGGTTGCCTGGCAGGTATCGGCGCGGATAATCGCAGGGGAGCCGATTGAAAATATCGTGCCCGGTCGAAAAGTCCATCGTCAACTCATCTCCCTATGCCATTCCGCGTCATCTGCTTTATCCTTCTATTGCGAACCCATCGCAATCTCCAACCAGTCCCTGACTTTCTCAAGTGAGAAACGTTCGACTATCGCTCCATCCGGGCATCCATATCCATCGCGGCGAATAGTGCCGAGGGCAATGGAAGATTCACAAAAGCAGACCAGAAGTAATTTTTCGGCATACATGACCGATGACTCCAGCGCTTTGAGTTGAGTGCGTGCGATCCGGAGGTCCAGTCGATTACCCCTGTCAGGGTCCGTACGAAAAGACGATTCGGTCGTATGCGCCAACCATTTCCAGCATGCCCGGCATCATCGCAGCACCCCAGAAAACGATATCCTGTGCCGCGCCGGTGCCAGAGGGCCATGAAAACGATGGAATGATGTTTTCCACCCGGTAGCCCTGAGTAAGAGTAAACTCCAGGCTGTCCACGGAAGTGCTCCACCCGGGCCAGTACCAGTACGATCCATAGACATCCAGCAGAACGAACAGCGTGCAACCCGGAACAGTGGAATTGCGTGGATAACCGACCTCGACTTCTGCCCAGAAAATATCTCCGGGCGTGAAATAATCCCGGGGCATATAGAGACGAACCCCTTCATAGATCGCTCCGATGGATGTCACCACGCCGCCCTCATCCGCAACAATGATGCTGGTGTCCGGAGCAATAGCGGCGGAACCGTAGACTTTCCCTGTGCCGACGGTAACTTTCCATTGTTCCTTACCCAGGGCGTCCACGGCAAAAACCTCGCCGCTCCAGGTCCCAATGACCGCGGTGTCGTTGGCGTCGATCACGGGCGATGCGAATACGACGTCTCCGGCACTAAAGGTCCATTTCGGAATGCCGTTGGCCTGCACAGCGTGCAGCAGGGTGTCGTACGAGCCGATATACACGGTTCCGTCGGAGCCGATGGCCGGTGAGGAGGAATGAATCATCTGGCCGGTAGGATACGTCCAGTAGACCGATCCGTCGGGATTAAACGCGAACAGCAGCCCGTCCTGACAGGCGGTGTATGAGTAATCGTATGGATTCACCGCTGTGGAGGACAATACCTTATCCGTATGCAGATACAGCCATTTCATTGTACCATCGGGATTGATCGCGTAGGTCTGATACGGTTCCGAACCGATGTAAATGGTGCCGTCCTCGCCAATGGCCGGGGAGGATTCCATTTTTCCACCGCTGCTCCAGCGCCATTTGAAGGAGCCGTCGGGATTCAGCGCATACAGGTAGGTATCGTGACTTGTGAAGTAAATCGTTCCGTCAGGCGCGATGGCCGGGGACGCGTAAATGGCGTCGCCGACGGTGTACCGCCAGCGTTCCGAGCCATCGGGCCACACGGCGTAAAATACACCGCCAAGGTCACCGAAATAGAGTGTTCCGTCGGCACCAATGGCCGGCGACGACTCAATACTGTTATCTGCAGGAAATGCCCACAGTTCTAGACCTTTCTTATCGATGCAGACCATTCGGGAGGCATAGTTACCGATATAGATTTCACCGTTGAATCCCAGCGCGGGTGAACCGTAAATAGCGCCGCCGGTGTTAAACTGCCAGGCGATACCGCCGGTGGGATTGACCGTGTAGGGGCTTCGGCCCGTATGACGAAGGTCATGCTGGAACATGGGCCAAGCCGTGGCAGCGGTCTGGGCCGAAACCGGCTCCGGCATGAACACAATCGTGCGGATGCACATTCCAATCATGATTACCATCGCGATTCGTCGAGTGGCTGGGCTTATCTGATAAAACATGTGGGTTTCCTCCCGGTGTTTCCATCGATCCTCTGCGTTTTATAAAGCAATGTCGGATACGGGTCAACTATGCGCTGCGAATTTCGGTATTCCGGTAGTCCGGTAGTTAATTATCGTGCCATCGAATCTGAACTGGACTGAATTGAAATTGAATGAAGCTATGGAGATTGATCAATTAATAATGAGCAATAGACAATTTTCTATTATCAATATGTGGATGACGGTTTTGTATGGTATTACGGCGATGCTGCATGCCGCCGGACGACTTCGGTGACCGCCACACGCGCGGTGTTTTGACTCATCACAGGGGATTTCAGCGCAAGATCCGTGATTTCCTTCTCGGTTTCATCGTGATCGCCTCGGTTCATCAGCAATGACCTCGTAGCGACACTTGCCTGTAAACCGGAAAAAGGACATACTATTTTCCGTTGTCCTTTGTCACTTAACCAGGGAGCGAAATATGCGTAAACCGATGCATTGGTTTGTATTCTCAGTTGGTATACTGATATCGGTGCTTGAGTCAGCACCTGGTGTCTGCCACGCAGTGTTTCGGCAATCGGGCACTCCTCATGTCCGTCCAGAAATCATCGAACAAGCCAAAAAACACAGTTCGAAGCACGAGACATTATCCCGGGGAACGGTTATTACGCCGGAGATCCAGGCGGTTGCCCAGGGTCTTCACAATGATCCACAGTTGATTTACGAATTTGTGCGGAACACCATCGATGTCAATGGGTGTTGGGGCAAAATGAAAGGTGCTCACATGACACTCATGGATGGTGAAGGAGGTCCCTGGGATCAGAGCAGCCTGCTGGTGGCACTTCTCCGCTCTGCTGGTTTTACGGCAAATTATGAGTTTAACTGGGTTGAAATCACGGCTGACGATTTTTCCAACTGGTTTGGTGTGCCACCGGATTACATCATGGGAAACTACCTGTTTGAGCATGGTCACGACGCCTTCAATATCATTGGAAATCCGCCGACAGAAGTTCGATTTGAAACGGTGATCGTGAACCTGGATATCGACGGAACCATTTACCAGTTGGATGCCAGCTACAAGGATTATGAATACTTCGCCGGAGCTGACATTGCCACAGCCATGGGGTATGATCGAACAACCTTTACCGCAAACGCCGCTGTTGGGATGACAACCGCTCCGGATTACATTCAGAACATGAACCGGGCCAATGTGCGTTCTGATCTCGCGGCCATGTGCCAGAATCTGGATGCATGGACCGGGACGAATATGCCTGCAGAGGAAATTCGACATATCCTGGGAGGGCGGCGGATCATTCCGGTGGTGGAGCAGCCGTTTGAAACCAATCTGGCGCATATTCGTGATTGGGGTGCCGATTACTGGACGGAAATTCCCGATCAGTACACCACAACCATCAATTTCTGGAATGTGGATGACTACCTTGGCGTTCCGGCTACAGATGTGTACGGGCATCAGTTTTCGCTCATCTTCATTCCCCAGGGTGAGCTTGTTGTTCCAACATTTATTGTGGATGGCGTCGTAATCGACACCTGGGAACCTGTTTCGACGGGCACTCAGGACATTTGGGTCGAGTTTAACCATGCGTACTGGTATGCCGAAGGAACCTGGTGTGATGATTATGGCAGAATTCCATTTGATACGGACACCCGATACATCTTTTGCATGAGCCTGGGTTACTGCTCGGATTACACGTTGGAATCGCAGAGAAAACACCTGAAAACACTCTTGCAACAGGGATATTCGCCAACATCACTAACCGTCGTGGATACAATGTTGGCCATGATTGGAGCGGCCTGGATGCATCAGACCAGCATGACCGGTAGAATCATTGATCCCATGGCTGAAACGATGACGGTCAGGCATCATGGTTTCGGATACGTGGCATACGATGACGCAGTCTATATGGATATCTTCTTCGAACGGGATGGAGTTCTACCGCTGAACAACAATTGGGGCGATGTGGATGCCAAGTTCTATGCCATGGGGCAGACATTCAGTGCCATGGAGTGGGGCGCTATTGATCAGACACAAGACATTTCTGCCGTCTCCGCGGTTAAACTGATCGATCAGGCGATCAATAGCGGATTGAAAATGTTCAATGCAACCGACACAAACTATTTTGCGAATGTACGTCCGTATCTTGTCAATTATGATCCCGATCTGCTCAGTACCCTGGATAACCAGATCAATGACAACTTTACCCTCTGGCTGCCGGAACGCGGTGATCTGACCGATGGATCCTACACGGGCACTGCGTATTATGCCCTGGACGAATATGGCGGAATGGGATTCTTTATCAACGGAGGTCTGGATGGTGGATATGGGAATGAAGCGGGAGATCCGGACATCATTGATCAAGCGCTTTACATGCCTCAGAACAGTATCGACCATTCGTTTGCAGCAGATCCGGTGGATTTGCAGACGGGTTGCTTCGTACATTCCGTAAGAGACCTCAGTGTGGGAGCAGCGGAATTCCCATTTGGATTGAATTTCACGCGGACAACCAATTCCGGCAATCGATTAAACAATGGACCACTGGGCTTGGGATGGACTCACAACTGGCAGTCGCGTCTTGAAAGAGACAGTGATTACCAGTCATGTCTGGGTGGCAGAACATTTTACGACATGCTGCCGGCAGTGGTATCTCAATATGTGACCATGGATCTCCTCAGGAATGGTCTGGAACTCGACCGGATGGCTATGGCGGCTCTGATCAATCGCTGGTTTATGGACAGTCTGCTGCACAACCGGATGACAGCCGGCGGCAATGGCGCCAGTTGGGTTTTCTGCCGTACAGTGGATGGAACCTGGGCGGGACCGCCGGGATATGAAATGAACCTGACTGAAATCTTCGATGGAACCTGGTCCCTGGAAACCGGCAACGGCCGAACCCTGCACTACGACAGTGATGGCAGACTGACCTCGATTACAGACCGGAACGCCAATGCCGTGACCCTGATATATGATAATGATCGGTTGACTCTCGTCAGCAATGGTCTAACGACACAACTTGTTTTTACTTATACACCTGAGGGTCGACTGGAGACAGTCAGCGACGGGACGGGACGGCAGGTCGAATATGGATATGATGTCACGGGTAATCTGGTGTCCGTCACCGATCCGGCGATGCACGTGTTGACCTATGGCTATGATGTTCCCGGCCGGCTGGAACGTGTTTATCATCCATCGGATCCGGTCACCCCGTTTTTAACCAATACGTTTGATGTTCTGGATCGTGTGGAGACGCAGGATGTGACAGGAGGTCCATCCAATTCATTTTATTATGCAGCGGTAACAGGGGACCGCATGGTTCGATGTGAAACACAGGATGCAAGCGGAAACGCCCTGATATATACATACGATTACAGGGGGCGCAAAGGGACAAGGGTTGATGCTGAGGGGTTTGTATCAACCTATGAATACGACGGTCTGAATCGCCTGGTGCGCACGACGGAACCTGAAGGAAACAGCCTGGAACGGGTCTTTGATGGCCTGACGACACGACCGCTCCAGTTGAAACTCCATCCCAAGACCGGATCAATGGAACCCCCGCGAATCTACCAGATCACATACGATCCAGTACATAAACAGATAGAGAGTGTTCAAGATCCTGCAGGTACTATTGTGACGACAACATATGATGCCGATGGCAATGTCGATACCATCACCTATCCTGTGATTGAAGGTGTGGTACCCATCGAAGATGTGACGGTAAACAGTCGGGGTCAGGTGACCGATATCCTGTTTCCCAATGGTGTCATTTTATCTGCAAATTATGACTCTGTAACCGGCTGGATTGAATCCGTAGTGAATGATGCCGGAGGCTTGAATCAGACGATGCAGTATGAATATGATACCGTTGGAAATGTATCACAGGTTACGGATCCAAAGGGATACGTGACAACCTACGCCTATGACGGGAACCGGCGTTTGACTCATGTCACGGGTCCGGGGCCTGATCATCCGGTGACAACCATGACATACAATCCGGACAGGAAACTGACCCATGTAAAACGGGCCACGGGCCGGCCGACGGAACCCTGGGCGGAGACGGTTGTGTCCTACGATCTGGCGGGTGGGATTGATACCCTGACGGATGAGGAAGGCCGCCAGTGGAGCCATGACTACAATGATTTCGGTAAGCTTTCGCGCATTGTCGATCCGCTGGGAAATCCACTGGACGCAACATATGACATTCGGGGGAACGCCTATCAACTGGAAAACGCTTTCGGACATTTCACCGAAACCCATCTGTATACTCCCAATGGACGGAATCAATCATTACGTGATGCCAATGATAACACAACGCAGTATATCTATGATGATTTTGATCGGCTCAGGCAGATCATCTATCCGGATATGACGTATGAGGAGATGACCTACGATGCCATGAACCGCATGACCGGTCGAACGAATCGAGCCGGTGATATCTTTGGTTTCACGTACAATCGTTTCGATCTTCTCGATCTAAAGACCCGTCCGGATTTAAGCACGGTGGATTACATTTATGATGGTATGAGTCGTTTAACGACCATTAGTGACGGTGCTCAAACTGTTGGATACAGTTATGATATGCTCAATCGGCTGGTGACGGAAACAGCGGCGGGTGGCAGGTGTGTCGGTTATGCATACGATTTGAATGACAATATGACGCGGATGGAATGGCCGGACGGGTATTTTGTGACCTACGAATACGATTCGCTGAACCGATTGACTGCTATCCGGGAAAACGGCACGCTGCTGCTGGCGTCGTATACCTATGATCTGCGCTCTCGTCGGGAAACCATGACGCTGGCAAATGGGATTACGGTTCAATATGCGTATGATGATACAAATCGGGTGACATGGATATACTGGATTGCCGATGGATCGCCATATGAAGTGAATCAGTTGTATACACCGCTGGGTGATGTGCAGTCAGTCACGGTGAGTGATCAGGGGATGGCGTATCTTCCGGAAGCTCTTGGAACCACAGGATACATTCCCAATCTGTTGAACCAGTATGCCAGTGTTGGGGGTGTGGGATACAGTTATGACGGCAATGGAAACATGACATCCGATGGAGTGAATACCTATGGTTTTGATGCAGAAAACCGATTGGTTTCAGCAACCGTCTCCGGGAGTTCTCTGGTGTTTACTTACGATGATCTTGGGTATCGCACGTCGAAGACGGTGGATGGTGTACGGACGGATTATCTATGGAGCCAGCAGAATTTATTGGCCGAATATGATCATTCCGGCGAACTCCAGAAACGGTATATCTATGAACCGGGAATTGATGCTGTTCTGATGATGAAGACAGCGACCGATACCTACTTTTTCCATTCACTTCCCGGACGCTCTACGGTGATGTTAACCAGTGGAACAGGCACTGTGGTTGAGAAAACGGGATACTCGCCTTATGGTCTGCCGACATTGTTGAGCGGTGTGGGTAATCCAAAGCTGTTTTCCGGCCGGGAGTTTGATGCTGAAACCGGCTTGTATTATGTGCGGCAGCGATACTATTCACCGGTATTGGGGCGATTTATCAGTGCGGATCCAGCGGGATACTCTGCGGGAGACACGGGTTTGTATGCATTTGTGCGGAATAGTCCCGCGAGCTTTATTGATCCTGACGGTGCAGTCACGTTGCCTGTGACTGGAGGAGGATACCAGGGTGCAATGGAATCATTGAGAGATAATTATCTAAACAGTTCCGACCCAACAATGCAAAAAATGGGCAAGGAACTGGATTTGATCCTTGATCAGTTGGAGAAACACTGCGAAGCGATGAAGAACAAAAAGGATCAGGGAGGAAACTGCGTGGTTTCATTTCGAGATTTGCGATCCAATGGATTTCATGATCCGTTAAGGAATCTTGAATTTTTCGAAGTAGCTGAAATTGCGGCCGCTCCAAGACCGGATGGTTCCTATGGTCATTTTGGGATTTCCATATCCTATAAAAACCCGAAAGATTTTAGCGATGTGCTTTTCGTGTTTGACCCCATTCGACACACGCCGGGAATTCCCGGACAATCCGATGGGTCATGGCGGGTCTGGGATGAAAGAGCTTACCGGAATCCATCAACCTGGCTTGAAAAAGTTATCGGGTATCACTACGGCGCCGATCCTGATCCCAGTAAATTGTATATGGGAAAAGATCCCAATCTTGTCAATAATCCATACATTCCGGACCAGATGCCGTATAATAAGTGGTATGGACCCGCATTAACAATCACACGCCCGGGTTTTCCGGTTTCAAGGAGTCAATAAAATGAAAAAATTACTCGTTTTAATCATGTTCGTTGGATTGACAATACCTGTTCGTGGGGTATCTGTAACCATGACATATAACTATGATTCTGTCGGCCAGGTCACACAGGTGGATTACAGTAACGGTGCCGTGCAGGTGTTCGATTACGATCCCGTCGGCAATCGTTTGCAGGTATCACAGACGCCCGGTGCCGATTGCATCCATGACGGTGATGTCAATAGCAGTGGTGGATTGTCGGCGGCGGACGCGCAGTTGGCCTTCTACTATGTCCTTGGGATGCAGACACCCACTTTTGAGGAAGAATGTGCAGCGGATTGCAACAGCAGTGGCCGGGTGACGGCAGCAGACGCTCAGGCCATCTTCTTCGCAGTGCTGGGCATCGGCAGTTGCGTTGACTGATCGGACGGAAAAAAAAGGGCTTGCCTTTTTCTGGTGAAGCCGCTATAAACACCAATTGCCGTGATGCTGGGCGGTGAATGCCGGTACGGCGGCGGCGCGGAAGATCATCTTCCCCGGTAGCTCAGTAGGTAGAGCAGGTGGCTGTTAACCACCCTGTCGGCAGTTCGAGTCTGTCCCGGGGAGCCAAAATTCAATCCGCTGATTTCAGCGGTTCTTGTTTAACGCCAGACCCCGTTGGGTGATCCCCTCGGGGTCTCGTCG
>JAFGMN010000296.1 GCA_016927515.1 candidate division CSSED10-310 bacterium
ACCGGACGCTCGGATTTCCCCAATCAAATCAACAACTCCATCGGATTTCCGGGCATATTCCGGGGCACGCTGGATGTTCAGGCCAAGACCATCACCGATGAAATGGCGATCAGTGCCGCGTATGCCATTGCTGAGACCGCTGAAAAGAACGGGTTACGAGACGATTACGTCGTTCCGACAATGAGTGAATGGGAGGTTTTCATCAATCAGGCGGTCGCCGTGGGATTGAAAGCGATCGAGCAGGGTATTGCACGCCGGCCCCTGACAGCGGATCAGCTGCGTGAATCCGCCTTTCAACGCATTAAATACGCGCGTAATTTTGTCGATGTATGTCAGAAAAACGGGCTGATCCCGATGCCCCCGGAAGAATGATTGTCGATCAATCATCTACAGGAGACTGCCCAGAATGGATTTTGAACGATTAACTCAATCCTTGATCGAACCCATCCGTCGATCGGTTATATCATTACCACGAACCACGCATGACGCTCTGCGACGAGCTACCCTTGAAGAAGAAGAAATTGGTCGAACTCAACTGGAAGCCATGTTGAAAGCCATCGACATTGGAATCGAGCAGAAAATCCCGATCTGTCAGGATACCGGCACTCCGACGTTCTATGTTTCCATCGGAACAGCGTTCCCCGGTTTCTGCGAAATCCATCAGCTGGAACCTGCATTGCGTCGTGCTGTTCAGCTGGCTACGCAGGTCATTCCATTGCGTCCGAACACGGTCCATCCGTTCAATGGATCAAATCCCGGCGACAACACGGGATTTGAGATCCCCCAGGTGATCTGGCAGATCCATGGCCGCGATACGTTTCATCTGACATATCTACCGAAAGGCGGCGGATGTACTAACATGAGCCAGCTGACGATGATGACACCGGGTAAAGGAATTCGGGGGGTCAAAGATATTGTGCTGACCCGTATTGCCACGATGGCCGGCAATCCGTGCCCTCCGACTGTTATTGGCGTCGGACTTGGCGGTTCCGACGTTATGTGCATGGAATTGGCCAAGAAAGCGCTGTTGCGACCGGTCGGGCAAAGACACCCTGAATCATTTGTGGCTGAACTCGAATTCGAGTTACTTGAAAAAGCCAACGAACTGGGTGTTGGACCGGCCGGAATCGGTGGAAAAACGACCGTGCTCGATATCAAAATCGAATACGAATATCGGCATCCCGCGTCTTTTCCTGTGGGTATAGCCGTTCAGTGTTGGGCCAATCGACAAATTACCGTTTCCGTCAATGCCAATGGATCCGTGGAGGTCATCTCATGATTCTGCTGACGACACCCATTCAAACCGAAGCCGTTCGCAAATTGAAAGTCTTTGATACTTTCTCCATCACTGGAACCGTTTTTACCGCCCGGGATGCCGCCCACGAAAAATTACTCGATCTCTATAAAAATGGTTCCAATCCGCCCTTTTCCGTAGGTGATCTTCCCTGCTTTCATTGCGGACCTGTCATGCGGAATAATGATGGAGTATGGGAAGTCGTTTCCGCCGGACCGACAACCAGCAGCCGCATGGATCTGTTCGAGGACCAGTTCATGGATGCATTCGGCACGCGCGTATTCATTGGGAAGGGCGGAATGGGTCATCGCACATCCGCCGCATTGCAGAAGCATGGAGGCATCTATGCTCAGTTCACCGGTGGAGCCGGCTCTTTAATGGCTGGTGCCGTTAAACGCGTTGAATCCGTTTACTATTTGGACGAACTGGGCATCCCCGAAGCGATCTGGCTTCTGAACGTCGTCGAATTCGGACCGCTTCTGGTCACCATGGACTCCTTCGGTCAATCCATTCACCAAACCTTGGCGGAAAAAGTCAGCATCAATCTCGATCGAATCAAGAAATCACTGTGACGTTGACGGATTTCCGAAATCGTATCTACATCCCTGTTTTAGCGGCTTGACGGACCGGGGATGGAACAGATATGCCAGTGGATACCAGTGACATGATGACGGCAATGACTACGCAGACAATAAAGACGATTTGATATCCCAGATGGATCCAGGCAAGCCCAGCAATCCAGGATACGGACATGGACAGGAGATGATCGATGGAAACAGATGCGGACATGGCTCCTGTTACGTCTTCCGGAGAATCCGCGATTTTTACAAGCCATGTGGTCCGAGCTGTCCGCAATGTAAAAAGCAGATCATCCAGAATGAAGCAAGCGGAGCAAATGATCACGAGCCATATTCCGTGAATGAACAACGGAAACAAGACATAACCGAGACTCATCAACGCGATGATGATGCCATCGATTGTCAACACCCTTTTTTCCCCGAACCGATCGACAATCCGACCCAGAAGTGGCTTTGCGAAGATACCGATTGCGGCACCGACCATCAGTACCCGGGCAATATCATGAGCGCGGAAATCGAGGATTTTGATGAGAAACCAGGGAGCGAATGTGATGAAAATCTGCTTTCTGATGCCGAAAAGAGCGGCCAGGAGATAGTATCGGGAGTATTTTGCTTTCAGGACGAATGGTACCCGCCGGACATCATCGGTCGCATGATGGTTCCCGAGAATCAGATATAGAATGCCACTTACCGCCATGGCCGCGGAAGCGGTGACAAACATACCTCGGTACTCAAGCGCAAACCGGTTAGCAATAAATGATACGAACACCGTACCCAGAATCATGCCGAACGATCGCAAACCATTCATCCGGCCCAATCGATGACCTCTCCCTTTTCCGATACCGATATCCATCGCGACACGTTCGAGTAAAACCAGTTGCACATGGATTCCCGTCGACCAGATGAACACCCAAAACAACATCGATCCACTGGTCGGACTCAGAACACCGACACCGAAAATACCTGCTGAAGCCACGAGACAGGCTACCCCAAGGAAACGCATCTCCGATAAAAAGAAAAACGCACCGATAGTAAATGTGACCAACAATCCTGGCAGTTCCCGCGGTAACTCCAGAAACCCCCGCTGCTCCGCAGTATACCGGAACACATCGTGAAGATAGTTGCTGAAAATCGAATTGTTGATTGCACTGCCAAAGGCAAACAATACCAACGCTAAAACAAAACCTGATACATACCCCCGACTCTTCACCCTGTCTCCCCTATTCCGTTTCTCTGCAATTGTCAATTCAAACTCAACTTTTCCGAATTCATGTGATATACTTCCACTTGATGAATACAGAAACCGACAATCGATCCATTCACACTTTCAACGCGACTATTCCGGAACATCTCCGCGTCAACCTCCATGTCCATTCGGCATTCTCAGATGGGCAGTATATACCCCAGACACTAGCTGTTCAGGCCATCGAACGCCATGTCCGGGTTCTGGGTATCACCGATCACTATGAAACTCGGAAAACATTGTCTATCCGAGCAGAATTGCTTCCTCAATACATCGATACACTCGAACAGATTTCCGCCGATTACCACGATCACCTCCGCATTTTGAAGGGTCTGGAGATCAACACCCTTGAGATTTGCGTTCACGGTCGCGCTTTACCCAATACTGACCAGTTGCAGCGACTTGATTACGTGGTTCTCGAATATGTGACTAATATTCCACGAGCAGGCGTTCCCCTCAAGCACGCCATCATGCTGGCCCGTGAAATACCTGTTCCGGTAGGTCTAGCCCATACCGACTTGGCAATGGCGTTTCCCGGAGTCCCTCCGGAAGAACTTGTCGGAATGTTTTCGGATGCAGGGATTTTTTTGGAGTTAAATGATGCGTACCATCGGCCGGGGGAGCGTTTCCCGTTTTATTATCATTACGCTCCCTATTTCGAAGCCGCCCGGCAATTGCGTCTTCGGTTCAGTGCGGGGATGGATGCCCATGGCCCAATCACTGGTTTTTGCGGCCGAGCGATGACGCTGCTGATGAAAAACGGGCTGGAAAACGCCTTATTCTACGTTTAATCGATACCACCGATCGTATCAACTCGGCGAATCGATACCATTATTTGCATCAACCGGAGCCCATGGATTTGATTCTGGCAAACCTAGTTTCATGCGGATCGTTTTCAAGCGATCCCGAGTTGATCCGGGTTCCAGGTCTTCGGCCTGTCGATACAACATCAGCGCCAGGTTCAACTCCCCTTGCCGCTCATAGGCTGCCCCCATTGCCACGTATAACCGATGACTGGCTGGGAGAAACTGCTTCACTGATAGCCAGTACCGAATTTCACCATTATCTCCCTCTATTTCGGAAATGAGATCTGCAAGCGCTTTATGGTGCCAGAAATCTCCGGGAGCAGTATAGACCGCTTGCCGGTACCATCGCATGGCGTCTTCAGCCATTCCATCGCATCGGGCGGCATCGCCTTTGTATCGATACACCATGGCACGGCGAGAAGGTGGATACCGATTTTCATCCCGCATAGCCATTTCCAGAAACACATTCCGAATGGGATCCAAGCGGCGATGGTGAGCCCTATCGATCAGCCGGATCTGTGCATCGACCGGAGCGTTTTCAAACTGATATGGCGTAATCCGAAGAAGAATGCCATTGATCATTCTTTCGTTGTTCCTTTTCGTGAGGGCATCAATCAGACTGGCTGCGAATGTTGCCCGCATAGCGGGCACATTTTGGAGCAGCCATTCTTCGAATTCTGAATACATTTCGCACAAGCCGGAAAATGCATCTGCATAGCGCAATTCGGCACTGCCCGGCATAGACATGATCATTTGGGCAATGAGACGGTCGGGGGCCGGCTGATCGGTATAACGGGTTGATCCGGCCAATTCCGGATACCGGGTCGGTTCGACACCATCCCGGTAGGGGTTCTGGTTCTGACGGAGGAGATATTCCAGATACCCCAGTTTGATAGTCAGGTTTGCTGGATTTAGAGTGAATGCTTGAAACAGATCGGATCCGATACGGGAATCCGACTCGTTAACGATGCGCCTTAATGCAGCCCGGGAAGCATAGTATCGGGCGGCGAGTGGATTTGCATCGATGATAGCATCGACCGCGTGTTGAGCCATGAGATGATCGCCGGGTGATCCCCGCATGGTGGAAAGAGCCAGCGCAATATCCGCCGCCGTTTCAAGAATCCGATCATCATCCGTTTGCGTTTCTGCCCGCGCGATCCATTCTGCAGCAGTTGCATACCGGCCCGAATCCATGGCAATCCGGGCCCTGGCAAGTGAAACGGTCCCGGATGCGAATGGGTATATCATCACGATCGCCCCCAAAACGCAGCCAGCGATGACCAATGGAATCCACGCCTTGAACTTCCAGGATTTCTTCGGGGAGTTATCTGCGAGGTATAAGGCCATCATCAGCGTGAGTAGTAGGAGATTCGATGGAGTCTGCAGTCCAAAGTCCAGTCCTCCCATGATCAGAGCTGCAGCCAGTGTGACGATTCCAGATAACCGGACGAGGTGCGGCATATATGACCGATTTCGCGATTGCACGAGACGATGCAAAAGAAACGCGCATCCCAGAACCGCCAACAATAGCCCCGGAACACCCGCCTCGGCGAACAGCTCAAGAAAGGAATTGTGCGCATGATAAATATGGGCATCGATACCTTCCGGTTGAAATCGACCGGATACATACGGAAAGGTCCCGGGACCATGCCCCATCACCGGCTTCGCCCATCCGGCGTGCCATGCGGTGAGCATCGGGGGATAGTGATACGATGAGCTATCCGTTAGGTGATGCTCCCAGTAACCCCGTACATCACGGAAAAACCACTCCGGAAGGATGATCCACGTCAAAATTAGAGTCGCAGCTCCTGCCATCATCACACGGGATATCCCCACATATCTCCACCGCTTGATGAATAGCACAATAAAAAGCACAACAAGACCGGTCATCGCTGTAACAATCGGAAGGGTTTTAATGTCTAGCATCAGGTAGATCGATAAAACCGCACAAGCGATCATTCCGATTACACGTCGGATGCGTTTCGTACCAGCAATGGATACGGCAGCAGCAGGCAACAGACAACAGACAGCAATGAAACCGAAATGGTAACCATGAGCAATTATGCCGGGAAGCCTGAGGTCATGGGGTTGTCTGACCCGCAAAATGATATGGAAGCATGTAAGTAAACTCACTGCAGTATACAAAATGAGCCAACTGGTCCATAGCGAACGCCGGCTGATTCGCATGGTCACCCATGCAGCGATGACACAATCGATTCCACATAGAATAACATCCCGACCAAGGTCCGGACACGCCATTAATCCACACCCCGCGCTCATCCAGAGAATTAGGACAATCCAAGGAGAGACGACAAACAAAAACCGTTTACCGGACGAAATGTGCCGATCGATTAACAGCGACACAGAGAGTGCAATCCACGCAGATAAATGGATACAGATCATGCCGACCGGCTCGAACCCTGCCCAAAGAAATGAACTGGCAAGAAAACCCATGATAAGAATCAATACGGGTATCCACTCCAGGCGGGATTGATCAGGCATGATGCCGATTCCTTTCCGGCCACCGGCCGAAAGTGATTTTAAAGCCTCCAGTGAATAAAACCATTTCGCTCCATTTCATCTCTGGGAAAGATACCTTTCACATCGATGATGATCGGCAACTGACCATGACTGATCCGACGCAGATAATCTGGAGTGGCCATCTCAAGCAATTCTCGGTGTTTGACGGCCAGAATGATGGCATCATAGGGACTTTGATTCTCCGGATCGGCGATCAGATCGATCCCATACTCTTCCCGAACATCGCCCGGATCGGCATGAGGATCCCAAACATATCCGCGAACGCCATACTCTGCTATCTCCTTATAGATATCGATGATCCGCGTATTCCGAATATCGCTGATGTTTTCTTTGAACGTCAATCCCATGATAAGCACTTTGCTCCCCTGCACCGTTTTCCCAGCACTAATGAGTAATTTCACTGCTTTTTCCGCAATGAATTTACCCATCGAATCGTTGATCCGCCGACCCGCCAGGATGACTTCGGGTCGGTATCCGAGGCTTTCTGCTTTAAACGTTAAGTAGTATGGATCGACACCGATGCAATGACCGCCGACGAGTCCCGGAGAAAACCGGAGAAAATTCCATTTGGTTGCAGCGGCATCCAGAACCTCATTCGTATCAATCCCCATCCGGCTGAATATCAGGGATAGTTCATTCATCAAAGCGATATTCAAATCTCGCTGAGTATTTTCAATCACCTTAGCTGCTTCAGCTGTTTTGATGTTCGGAGCCCTATGGATACCTGCGGTAATGACCTGGCCGTATAGATCCGCTAGAAAGACCGTCATTTCGGGATCATCGGCGGAAACAACCTTTGTGATTCGATCAACCGTATGATCACGATCACCGGGATTGACCCGTTCAGGAGAGTAGGCCACATGGAAATCCACCATGTGCTTCATGCCGCTTTCTTTTTCAAGAACAGGCACACATTCATCCTCAGTAACGCCTGGATACACCGTGGATTCGAATACGATGAGTGTACCCTTTCGCATATTACGTCCCACGGTCCGACTCGCGGATATCACGGGTGTCAGATCGGGGATCTTGTGAGCGTTCACAGGAGTCGGCACCGTGACGATAACCACCGAACAGCGTCCGATGGCACCCGAATCATCGGTAAACTCGATGGAGCATCGGTTCAGCGTTTCATCATCGATTTCTCCGGTGTAATCGTGGCCATTGCGCAGTTCGGTCACACGCCGGGGCTTAATATCGAATCCGACAACGGCGTACTTCCTGTTCAGAATCACGGCCAGGGGTAATCCGACATAACCCAGTCCAACAACACAGACAGGCTGGGATCCATTGAGAAAATCAGAGAGTTTCATGCATTGCCCTTTCAAAAATTAAAGCTGATGGTTTCCCGGATTCAATTCGTACTGCCCATGCCCAGTGCATGGACCGGCTGATGATTCAGCTACCGTATTACTCGATAAATCGTTTTCCAGATGGATCTTTCGATGGCATCCCGCAAGGGTGGATGTTCTGTGGGAAATGATGATAATCGTTTTGTCCCGGCACTGGTTTGTAACGGCGTTCAGAATGTGTTCAGCCATGGACTCATCCAGAGCGGAGAATGGTTCGTCCAGAATGAGAAGATCGGGTTGGACTGCCAGGGCGCGAGCGATTGAAATACGCTGCCGCTGTCCTTCGGACAGATTGGATCCCCCTTCTGACAACACCGTATCGAGACCATCCGGCAGTTCCTCGATGAATTCAGACAAACCTGCTTTTCGAGCTGCTTCCATGGCTATTTCTGAAGCCGTTGAGACGACATCTTTTTTTTCAGTGGAGAATACCGTTTCCGGAATCGTTTCGGTAAACGATTCCGGGCACCCGAACAAGATGTTATCGCGGATGGAGCCTTTAAACAGGTGGGTTTTCTGGGAAACCAGCCCAATCCGATGTCGCAATGATTGCAAATTGTAATCGGTCACAGGATGGCTGTCGATCATGAGTATTCCGCTGGAAGGTCTGTAAAACCCCATGATCAGGCTGATGAGGGTGGTTTTGCCGATACCACTCATTCCCGTCAATGCGACATGTTCACCCGGAACGATAGTGAAATGCAGGCGATCCAGAACCGGATGAACACCATCGTAGGAAAAGGAAACATCCTGCGCCGTGATGCGACCGTCAATATGGTCTACGCAGATCGTGGAACCTTCGCTGTTTTCCGGAGCGATTGAATCGAGGGCTGCAACGCGATCCACCGATGTCATCGCACGCTCAAACTGTAAACGGGTATGAGCAAACGACATAGCAGGTCCGATTACCCATGCCATATACGATTGGTATGCATAGAGTGCTCCGAGTGTCCACGTCCCCCGGTATACCAGATATCCTCCGGCAATGAGGATAATCACGCGAATAGCGGACGGTACGGCTTGGATTGTTGAATGAGAAACAGTCTGGACAACATGATTTTCGACTGCCAAATCCAGCAAATGATCAACCGATCTGCCCAGTTCCGATTCCATCCGATTTTCTGCGGCGAATGATCGTATCACCGGAATATTGCCAATCGATTCCTGCAACTGCGCCATGAATTTGGCCTGGCTTTCCATCATGAATCCGTTCAGATTGCGAATGTTCTTCACCCACCGTTGGGATATTAAAATCAGACCGGGAACAGCGGTAATGACAACCAGACCCAGCCGCCAGTCCAATGTTAGCAAAATGACCAACGATCCGATCATTCGGATGCCATCGGCTGCAAGATGAACCAGACTTTGAGAGAAAAACCATGACACTCCCTGCGAATCCCCGATGATCCGGCTCATGAGATACCCCGTGGATGCCCGGTCGTATATCTCCATCGGCAGACGAAAAACGCGTTGAATCATCTGCTTTTGTAAGACAGCAACAATCCGATTTTGGTATCGGTTGAAGTGGAATGCGAGCCAGCGAGCCAGAATGGAACGAGAGATGACAAGCAGACAGATGACGGGAACGAGAACCGGCAGCCGTGTCAATTGCCGCGCGATAAGGAAGTCGTCGATCATGATACGCGAGATCCACGGCATGGGAATTTGAAGCATGACCGCACAAATGACGCCGACTGCTCCTGCCGCCATCGGCCGCCCGTGATTTCTGTATAGCCGTTTCAGTAAGATTCGTGCAAGGTCACGATTTTTTACGTGCCGCGTTCCGATCAGGGGATCGACATCCGGTATACGGGAAAGTCCATTTAGATATGCACGGAGAAATCCTGATTTCAATATCCGGATCCTGTGTCGTTTAACGCGAACACCGTGGTATCAGAAGATCATATGGCGGGATTTCCATTATCTCTTCCCCTCCCGGATTTCGTATCGCGGCCGTTCGATTTCGCCAAACCCATTTTTCCATCCATTGGCCCTCGATATGATACTCGACATGAAAAACGGGATATGGATTCAATCGAGCTAGCCAACCACGGAACTTGACAGACCGATAGACCGGCCGAATCTTCCTGATCGTCCATTGGATCATGGATGATACAAGGTGATTCCTGCGCCCTTGAATGAAGCCGAGAATCCCGCCTTTTACACGCATGCGCCGACGGCGGTTTCGGCAATACACAACAACACCGATGATATCCTCAATAAGAACAGTTTCGACATCAATTGTCCGGTTGCCGTCACCTCGAGTACGAAACGCTCCATCGGGAAGAATGTCGATGATTCTGTGCACGACAGCATCATGATACGTCGCAGAACGAAACACGACGATATCACCTCGTCGCGGAATTCGCGTGCAGGAAATCTGCAGCAGATCACCCGATGTAAACGTTCCGGCCATACTCGATCCGAAATAGAACAGCCGGATCAACGATAATACCCTAAAACACTTTGAACAGTTTCGTGCCCGCGCTGCTGCCCGTCGAGCAAAACCCTGTCGCTGTGCTTCCATTGGACCAGCACATCGGTATCGCACTCTGCCCCAGATCACACCGGTTATCAGCAGCCAGACCATTGGGTAGGCAGGCAGGGACATTGGTCAGGTTAGTACCCTGCGTGCAATCTGCTGCAGCACTCCCGGTCTCGCAGGCAAAACCACCCGCTGCACTCCCATCACTACAATCCGCACCAATTGCCTGACTCAGCCGTCCCGCATTTAGACTGCGTGGCTTCTCATACTGTATCTTCTTCTTTAAATCCATTGTCTTCCTCCCTGATACCTGAATCTATCCATAACATATCGTATTATACACAATTCTTCTGAAAACTAAAATTTCTTTAGTCTAATGACCCGCCTTATCTCTACCGCCATCCGGAACTTCGTCAGCCGTCAACGCCAAGGCTGAGCAATGCGTTTAATACTGGATACTGATCTCGAACAATTGCTCTTCACGTATCGTTATGAGATAAAACGCGACGTCTCGACCATACCCAACACGCCGCCCTATCGACCCGCCAGATTCCGGCAATCGGAGTCCCGCGACCATGGCCATCTCACTGGATCGTTCGCGGGTTGTCCAGCCGAAACAAGTATTCATGATTGTCTCCTTCCCGATACCTGAATCTGTCCGTAACATAGTGAACTGTACTCAAATTTTTTGAAAATTGGAATTCTTTTAATCCAATGACCCGCTCCATCTCTGCCACCCTTCGAAACCACTCCAGTTCCAAGTCCGGGCAATGCGTCTGATGCTGGATATTAATCTCGAACACACTGCTCATCATATATCGTAACGCGAAAAAACGCGACGTCTCGACCAGTGCCGGACGCTTTGCTTTAAAAACTCGCCAGATTCCGGCAATCGGAATCCCGCGACCGGGACCATCCCATCGCATTGTTCGCGGGTTCTCCGGGCGAAACAAGAATTCATGGTGGAATTGGCCGGACCGAACGGAAAAAACCCCGTCGGATTCCCTGAATACATAAACGCAATCCTCATGAATAATCGGAAAATCGGCTGTCAGCAGATGGGCCAAGGTGGTCTTGCCGGCATTGGACGGCCCGAGGAAAACCAGAGCACCACACGGCGTTTCGACTGCCGAAGCGTGCATAAACATTCCATTGTCCCAGATGCGCATGTATCTGAGCAAGTCTTCAGGATAACGGATGCATGCCGGTTTCATACCGCTTTTTTCGATTCGCAGGGAACCGTCCTTTTCTCAGAGCTTCTACACAATAGCGCGATGCATGGATCGGGGTACCAAAATCGATGTAATTCATGGCGGCACAATGTGTGATGCACCGGGGACCATGAACGCAATCATTGCACACATCGGGCAACGCATCCGTCAGTCCGTTTCGCAGTCGGAGAATGGCCGGATGTGTCAGCCAGATTTCGCGGAGACTGTCCTTTCCCATGGATCCGTAGCACATTTCAGGATACTGCTGACCAATTCCACATAAGGCGTATTCACCCGAGCCCAGAATTCCCATTGTATTCAAAACACTGCAGGTTCCTCCCGGCATCGCAGTTGCCAGCAATTCGCCAACCGTCATGAGGGCTGGTGGCAACAGTATAATCAGTGGCAACGGAACTTTGGGCTGAAGATCATGAATAACTCGATGCTTCAACGCCATGATCTCATCAAAGTCCAGCGTTCTTCCCCGTCGGTTCATCTCCATTCCCCGCCCCATGCTGTTGACCGGATTAAACTTAACTGAGCCGGCGCGCAACCGGATTGCCAGGCGTATCAAATCATCTACCATATGCAGATTGTCTCGACTGACACTCATGATCACCTGAGGAGCGATACCGCATTCCAGCAAATGATTGATCCCGGCAACAGCTGCTTCCCAAGCGCCGGATTGGCCTCGGAATACATCATGGAATTCCCGATCGGGACTGTCGATACTGACTGATACAAACCGAATGGATGAATGATCCTTGATAAATCGGGCCGCATCGGCCGTAATCAACGTGCCGTTGGTTTCCATATCAGCCTGGAACTCCTCCCGCTTGATCATCGCGAGGATATCCTGAAACCGCGGATGCAGCATGGGTTCTCCACCCGTCAGTTTGATATTGACCAGTCCCATCGGTTTAGCTTCTGCTAATGCCGATTGAAGTGCATCAAGATCGATTGCCTGTCCGTACGGTTGATCCCGATTACCGTCCGGAACGATCCAGCAATGCTGGCAATGTAAGTTGCATCCCGTTGTGAGATACAAGTAGAACGATGTTAACCACGGTATTCCAACCGGTAGGTCCACTGCCGCCCGGACGACTTCCTTGCTGGTGCGACGCTCACAACTCATTGTTTTTCCCCTTCTAAAACGCGACCGATGTATCCATTTTCAACCATCATGTCGATAAACTCTCGAATGTCATCTCCGATATCGGCATTCTCGATATCCGCATCCACTCGGGTACAAAAATATGCCAAGATCCCCGCCATCGTTCTTGGAATCCGGACGGATTGCCACATCACTGCAGCTGTTGCATTCAGTTCGATCCTGCGACGAGTGTCTCCGTTGAACAGCACGACGCCTTCCTCGTCTTTCTCTTCTGTAATGACCGCCGGGTTGGCAATATATAGGATGCCGGTTGTTTCATCGGCTTTCACCGGTCTTCGGATCAGGTATCCCTTGCGAACCCAATCAGAGAAAAATACCATCGTATCCTCCCAAATCGTTTCCACTGATGATGAGCTTTGGGCCGCTAGTCGCTCGACAATGGTCGCTACCGATGTCGTACCATCAATCATCACAAGAGCGGCGGCACCCATCTCATTGACCACAATCAGTTCGCGCAATTCCGTTAAGAAAACGGCATGGTCGTCATCGATCCGCTCAATTGCCACGGGATCGCAAAAACACAGCACATCTTCCGGCACAATGTTCATCGGGTAGCCCACGGTTTAAAGCCACCCGTCTGTTCTAGAAACCGACGATAGCAATCCGATCGGTTCGGTAAATTCAGCTGTCCAGTCTCGACAAACCGGGGGGCAGGGCAATTGCCTGTGCAATAATCGGCATAGGGGCAGTCTGCACATTCGGGGATATCCCTGAGATGGATCTCCGATCGCCGTCTCATCGATTCGAGAATCGGATGAGACTGCCAGACTTCGGTCAACGAATCGGTCAGGATCTGACCGAGATGTGCATCTGACAGCATGTTGCAGGGTGATATGACACCATCATGGCGTATGGCCAATTTCATGCCCATGCATCCACATGATGTCAGTCGGCCCATCCGGTTGTGTTGTTCCACTATTTCGCCTGCCATGGCTCGATCAATGTCCCTGTAAAAGCGATATCGGGCAAGTGGTCCCGCAGACGCCTGGATTCTCCCCGGGAAAATGTCACTCAGTTCAATCAAGTCTTTCATGGCCTGAACCTGCTGTTCGATATTTAAACCGATATCTTGCCGACACCCCGCACCCACCGTAACAACATCGTTGGTGCCCACTTTGGGCAACCCGAGTTCTTCTAGGAGAAATCGTATCGTCGCTCGAATATCATCGACGTTGTATCGGTTGATTGTCATGCGGACCATGACGGGTAAGTCGGCACCACGTATCCATTGCAACCCTCGCATTGTTTTCTCAAACGATCCGCGGCCACGGATGCGATCATGAATGGTGGAGCATGAACCGTCGATCGAAAACTGCACATAGCTGAGCCGATGCTGGACTTTGCTTAACACGTCCACCCATCGTTCATCGATAAGGGTCCCGTTTGTCAGAATCGAAAACCGTTTGCAGGCTGCGACAATGGCTTCCAACAAATCCGGAAGATCCTTCCGTGTGAACACCTCTCCCCCGCTGAGAACCAATTCTTTAACCGGGAGGCACTCAATCGATCGAAAGAACTGAATCCATTGTTCCGTTGTCAGATCCTGTCTCACAGTCATTTCATCATCATAAAAGCAATACGGACAATGGAGATTGCACTGATGGGTCAGTGAGATATCCAGATAGCTTGGCGCATCGTGCCAGTTCCCGGCAATTGCGGGAGGTCCGTTCTCGGCATCCGAACCATGATCATCGCTTTGGGGGGAAACTGAATTCGGTCCCCCGCCAGAGATCGGAATGATCATAAATGTTTCACTCAATTCACGGTAGAAATCAGCAATATCCGTATCGATTGATTCGGGGTCGGCACCTTCCGTCGCATTCATGACAATGTGCTTCATCGTGCGCGAATCAATAGCGGGTGAAAGATTTTCCCAAATCAGTCGCGCCACCGGATTGATAACCATGTCCATACCGGTGTCCGGATGAAACAGGACCGCTTCACCATTGGGCAGACCAAACCCCCGAACGGCTTGATGACGCTTGTAGAATACCCGGATGTCATCCATCGGACGGATCCTTCGTGCAAATCAGAACCATCCCTGCCTCAATCAGATCTTCGAGAAACTCTCTGATATCCCGGGTCAACGCAGCGGGTTCCACATCTAATCCATCGGCAAGCAGCCGATCGGTTACTTGCTCAAGCGAAACCGGTTCGTTCAGTTTATTCCAGATCATCAATCCGATGGGGTTGATGATTCTGAGTGCTTCGTTTCCGGGATGAAATAGCAAGGCACCTTCCGGCTCTTCCACACGGCATGAAACCGATGCTTCAGCATAGTAATTC
Organism: candidate division CSSED10-310 bacterium; assembly: GCA_016927515.1. GTDB lineage: Bacteria > CSSED10-310 > CSSED10-310 > CSSED10-310 > CSSED10-310 > JAFGMN01. The sequence goes on from JAFGMN010000296.1 coordinate 14,971, forward strand.
ATACGTCAATCTCCTTCCTGGGCGCTGACGTTCCATTCAGCATGACCCCCACGATATCCATCAATCGAATCGCAGCAGCCCATCCTAATATTTGAACCCCGTTGAAAGGGTTATCCAGTAATCCCATTGACTGCATCTGGCGCATTCGGGTTCTGTGCCGATACCCACCAAACTCGGATTCGGAGAACGGCAGTAATCGTTGCATTGTTCTTTCGCGCCACCGAGGCAATCGTTCGCATCTTACAGGATCGTCAAACCAATATGCCAGATGACGCATCATACACTGGGTCATTATTCGTGCGCCAAATACTGCGGCTCGCCGGATGAGTGCGTCTTCTTCGATCCGGTAATGCAGTATCACACGTTTCGCATCGACGATGTGATGGGGTTGTATTGCTACATGAGCCAGAGAATGTGCCGCCTGAATGACGATTTGATCGTCAGGTAAAGGAACCAGAATATTGCCATGTGGGTAATCCGGATGTATAGAAGCGGCGGACCACAATCCGGCGGTGATTCCCGGGAAATAACCGATCGGCACCGGATGCAGGTGCACATCGAGCCGGATATCGTTCGTATCGGAAAGGCGAAATTGTACTTCATGATACCTCGGCGTACTAAAGGGTCGACTGAAATCCACTTGCTGGCTGGCTCCCGCCTCGGTCAAAGCACTGGAAACACGAGCGATATCCTTGATTTTAACCATGATATCGATATCATTACACACACGAAACGCGTGATCTGAATAAACCGAACCCAGCAAAGCAGCTCCCTTGAGCAGCAATACGGGGATGTCCCGAGGTACAATATCCGTCAGCAGTTTTTTGAGCCAATACATTTGACGAATCTTGATTCCACCCAATTGCAGGCATTTTCCCGCCAACCGGCGCTGAACTGGACCGGGCAATCGTTGCCAATATCCATTCTCACGCAACGTCGATACGACTGGGAAAATCAGTCGGTTCCACTGGATCACTTCGTGTTCCGATAAAATGGCCAGGGCGTTGACCAACGCGTCGTTAAAGTCAATCTGTAGACCCGCTGCGAGATGCAGGATGATTCGATACGAGTGATCCATATTCCTGCGGATTATCATTGTTTGGGTAATATAGACAACTCCGCTTCCGGAATCATTTCCGAAACGATCTGGATCAAGATTGGTGTATCGGCCTTTTTTAAGCCTTCGTGCAGGTTGGCCAGCATTTCCTTTACGGTGCTTCGACTGAGAGGAGCAAGTTTGCCGACAAATATCTTTGGGTGTTTGGTTTTATCAGCGTTTTCTTCTCTGGTGTTGAGTTCCTCGAACAACTTTTCTCCAGGACGAATCCCGGTGCATTCGATGGGAATATCTTTGTATGGCCGGAGACCACTCAGTCGGATCATGCGTTCCGCCATCTCGATGATTTTTATCGGTTGTCCCATATCCAGAATAAAAATTTCCCCGCCATGCCCCATGGCCCCCGCCTGTAGAACCAATTGAACGGCTTCCGGGATTGTCATGAAATAGCGCTCCATTTCCAGATGAGTGACCGTCACGGGCCCACCCTGGACGATCTGTCGCTTGAATAATGGGATGACCGACCCGGTGGAACCCAGAACATTCCCGAAGCGAACAGCGATAAATCGAGTCGCACACGCGCCGTTATAGCTTTGAACGACCCATTCGGCCAACCGCTTAGAAGCGCCCATGATCGATGTCGGATTAACAGCTTTATCGGTCGATATCAGAACGAATGCCTCCACGCCGTGCACCGCTGACAATTCAGTCAGCGTATGGGTCCCCATGACGTTATTCTTGATCGCTTCACCGGGATTGAATTCCATCATCGGAACATGCTTGTGTGCAGCTGCATGAAGAACAAGATTGGGTCGGTATTTCTCGAATATCTCGTTTATCCGAAATTCGTCACATACATCCGCAACCAGTGGGACAATATCGATGGAATGATCCATTTCCATTCCACACATTTCACAGTGAATGGTATACAAAGCATATTCGCAACGCTCAACAAGCAGAATTTGCCTCGCCTTGAAACGGTGAGCCTGTCTGACCAATTCGCTGCCGATCGATCCTCCTGCACCCGTAACCAACACACTCTTCCCCTCAATGAAGGCACGGATGGGATCTTCATCGAGATGAACGCTATCTCGTCCGAGAATATCCTCAATCTGGACATCCCGTATCATATTCACCGTGTGGCGTCCAGAAACAATATCCGCGAAACCCGGAATCATCCGTACCTTCACCGGAATGGCTTCACATTGCGCCGTAATACGGCGCAACTGATCCCGGGTTGCAGTCGATATCGTGATGATAACTTGTTCGACATCAAGCTTCTTGACCAACCGGGGTAAATCATCAGTCGACCCTAGAATTTTTAAATCCCGGACCCGCATCCCTCGTTTCGTTTGATCATCATCAACAAATCCAACCAGATTCAGCCGCATCCGTGGATTGACCTGAAGCGCTTCCGCAGCCTTTGAACCGGCTCGTCCGGCACCAACAAGCAGCACTTTCGGCCAGGCGGACGCTTTCGAGGCGACAGCATCATCCCCGGTTTCGTCAACTGTTTCATGAATCCACTCCGTGTTCCGTGCATCCAACCGGCGTTCATAAAAGTACCGCCTCAGCAAACGGATGCCTAAAAGACTCAGAAAAGTCAGTATGCCGGTCATCAGGATGATGGAGATGGGAATCCGATAACCCTGGAATCGGTTGGTCAGCAGGAGTCGAAAGAGAATCATGGGAAGAACCGTGAACAGGGAGTGCATCAAGAAGTATTTCACTTCCCGCATTCCGATAAAACGCCAGATAAAGCTGTTCAGGCCAACAATAAAGTACATTATGAGCTGAATCGAGAGCACCCATGGTAATTGCGTTTGAAACAAGCGGTAGTTTTGCTGCGATAACAAACATTCGAAGCGGACCAGATATGCTAACAGGAAAGACACCGTCATCAAGATGACATCAATACCCAGCTGCGAACTGCGTATTAAAACCGGGCGATACCATGTTCGCCAGTTCGTTTGCCCGTTTCGAATCGAGGGAAATGACATGATCAACCCCCTTGTCTCCCACTTTGCCGTTCGGAATCCACATGTTCCAACGCGGGTAAGTCAGCCGACGACGGTGTGACAACGACCCAAAGTGTCTTTATGATAACCCACAAGTCACTTCGAACCGTTCGTTGTTCATGATATCTGATGTATCCTTCTAATTTATAAGGCTGCAAAACATTCCGGTAAAAGGTTTCCCGATCACCCGTGATACCCGCCATCAATTTCTCTTCATTTCGAAGACGTATCGTCACAGGATCAGTCAAGCCGGGTCGTCGTTCGAGGATACGCCGCCATCGAACATCCGATGGGTCCACAAATCGAGGAGTTTCAGGGCGTGGACCGACGAAAGCCATGTCTCCCTTCAGGATATTGATCAATTCCGGCAATTCATCAAGTTTAGTTCCGCGGAGAATTTTCCCGATACGTGTAATCCGCTGGTCATCCCCCGCTGTAATCTCTGGACCCCTCTGTTGAACCCGCATGGATCTGAACTTAATCAGGCGGAACAATCTACCCTTCCGTCCAACCCGTTGCTGCGAAAAGAAAATGGGGCCTTTTGACGAAAATCGAACGGCCAGTGCGCAAAGGAGAAAAACCGGACTTAACCCGATCAGAAGAAAGAAGGCGGCAAGAAAATCCACCCATCGAGGAAGACCCCGTGCGGGGCTTGATCGATCATTCCGGCTTGTCATCCTGGCTTCGTTTTCTTTGTTTTCGGAGTCAATCATCGTTTTGTCAGGGACAACAGCGTTTCAGCGACATATTCCAGTTCGGTATCAGTCATTTTATAGAAAATCGGCAAACTGATGAGTCGGGGCCACACCGCCGTTGCTGTCGGGCAATCTTCCGAGCGCCACCCGATGTTTTGGTAGTACGGATGCATGTGCAAAGGGCGCCAGTGAACGGAGAAAGAAACGCCGTTTTCTTTCATTTTTTCTACCAGGACATCCCGGGAAAACGGTGCCACGTTCAGGTTGAGGCGAATAGGAAAGAGGTGCCAGGCGTGCGTGTGGCAGGCATCGTCCAGAGGAAGATCGAAAGCGTCTGAATCCATGAAAACCTGCCGATAGTAAGTAGCGCAACGAACTCGGTCCAAGCGCATCACTTCCGCCCGTTCCAATTGATGAATACCGATTGCCGCCGCAATATCCGTCATATTGTATTTGAATCCGGGGGCGATGATTCGATAATCCCACGACCCACCGCCGGAATACCGTGACCACGCATCTTTGGACAACCCGTGCAGCGACATCACGCGCACGCGTGCAGCAAAATCCTCGTCCTGGGTGACCAACATTCCACCTTCACCGGTTGTAATCGTTTTATTTGCATAAAACGAGAAACATGCTGCTTTGCTGTTTCCCGATCCGCATACCTGCCAGGGACCGTCCGGTGATGAGCGCCAGGCCGCTGGGAATGCATGCGCGGCGTCCTCAATAAACCAGATACCATGCTGTGCAGCAAAGGCATTAATGGCATCCAGATCCATCATATATCCCGCCACATGAACAGGAATCATTCCCGTAATGCGTGTTTGAGGTGGGATGACATGATCGAGGCGACCTGACCGCACATCGGCAATCTTTCTTTCCGCATCGGCAAGGTCCATGTTCAGAGTATCGGAACAGCAATCCACGAGGATCGGGTAAGCACCCAGATACCGGACGACTTCCGCTGTCGCAGCGAATGTATGCGTTGGCACGAGAATGCCGTCTCCCGGTTGCACACCGGCTGCTTCGAGTGCCAGATGAAGTGCGGCTGTGCATGAATTGACAGCAACCGCATGATCCAATCCAAGCATTCGGGTAAATTGTTCCTCAAAACGCCGAACCCTGGCTCCTGTCGTCAACCAGCCTGATCGAAGCACGTCCGTTACTTCCTTTATTTCATCTTCCCCTAGACACACTCGAAAAAAAGGAACGTCCATACGGCTTGTCATACGTTCTGCTCCCTCGTTAAGACGGACCGCTTCTCGGAAGGACCGGTCCGGTTGATAACAAAATCCCGGATACCTTCAACAAAACCGATTCCGTATCCGTAATGAAACGCCAGAAACGCTCTGATAATGCGAGAAAGCAACTGCCTCCCCTTGCGTTTCGCTAACCTGACTGACGCTACCCCGATGATTAATCCATACACACTCATTATAATCAGAAAAAGCAACCCGGACAACCCGGATAACCATCTGCCGACCGGGAGCCCGGCGATTGCGATCCCCGTGCCGAATAAGATTGAAATCAGCAGGAAGACCTGAGTGAAAACAAAGAGGCCGGGAATCAGATGACGGATCGAGGCCGGAATCCGGTGTTTTTGAATCACCCGAACCTTCCAGTATCCGTACTGCCGATACATATCAAACACGGCCCGGATGGTTTTCCGTGGATAATACCAGCTCCGGATTGACGGTGAATGCCAGATTATGCCCCCGGAACGAATCAGGCGCAGGTTGAATTCGTCATCTTGATTACGGACGAGTTCTTCATCGAAAAGGCCTATGCGATCAAATACTTCCCGCCGATATACGCCACCAAATACCGTATCAGCCCGACCTTCATATTCCGGATCGTGCCAACGAGCACCGCCGACAGCGAACGGATGATGAAAAACCTCTGCGATCGCCTGTTGCGTATCTGTTTCGCACTCGAGAAACATCGAGCCTCCGACATTGTCATATTCCGGATGGTCATCCAGCAAGCGAGCAGCCTGGGCAAGATAATCATGAGCATACCGGTTATGCGCACCAAGAATGGCGATGAACCGACCGCGTGCAACCTGGATGCCGACATTCATTCCTGCTGGAGTAATTTTTTTCTCATTGTCCACCCATCGAATTCGTTCATCCTCCTCGGCCAGCCGATCCAGGATTTCTCGAGTTCCATCTTCCGACCGGCCATCCGCCAGGATAATCTCAAAACCGCCATCGGGTGTTTGCTGATCCAAAATCGAACGGACGACAGGTTCGATGCACTTCACTTCATTCCGGCACGGCATAACGGCTGAAATGGTTATCGATGGACGATCAGGCTGTCCGCGCATTTCGTTCATTTAATCACTCTCGCCGGGATTGAGTTGAGCAGAAACAATCACTCCAGGAGACACATTCAATCGTCCCAAAGATAGGTAATACAGGCTTTCAGCCCCAAAATACGCAATCAGACTGCGCCGATCCATTCGGGACCAGGGAGCGGTTGATGCCCGTCGAATGATACGGAACCGGAAAAAACCCAATCGTCTGAGGACGGAGCAGAGATCATCGATGGCGATGGAATGAAACTGATTCTGTAACAGGGTCGTCATCTTCATATTCAATCGCTCCCCAGGATCCATCCGCTGCGCCGTCCACTGAGCAATATGACGCTTATTGGTCAATCGCATCAATACAGCACCTCCCGGTTTTAAAATGCGACGGATCTCCTGAAGTGTTTCGTATGGATGCCACACGTAACAGAACGCATCGAACGATGTGACGGCATCAAAGGCATGATCGGGATAACCGGCTTCTAAAAGCTCCCAGCCTTGGCGTGTATCAAAACCCAGCTCTCGTGTCCTGGCAACCCCTTGATCACACGGATCGAAGCCGAAGCCGGTCCAACCGTCCGCAGCGGCTTCCTGAAGGAAATATCCATAATTCGATCCAATATCGAGTATCTTCCCGCAAACACGCCGGCGCCGCAGATCAGCCAGAGCAAGCCCCAGCATTCGCTGTCGTGCGTTATGCAATTCGGGCACATCCTCGGCGCGGTTGTAGTTGATGGTCTTCCAGTGATCGATTATCGTGCCGATATCCGGAACCGGATACGCAAACATTCCTTTACAGGTTGAGCATTGCCACCAATCCACACGATGATATGGCTTCTGATACTGACTGTACAATTGTGTGAACTGCGTTTTTCTGATCTGGTCCGTTGATCCGCATAACCGGCAGGTTACCGGAGTCTGGAATGCTCCGGTTGCAGGAGATTGAACATCATTCATTCCTGGCTATCCTCCATTTTGCGATCATTTCCGAGTAGAATTTCAAAGACCCCTACTCCCTTTCGAATCAATGGATGCCGCGGAAAAACGGATTGTAGGCCGAGCATGCCGCGGTAGACAAACCGGTTCAAGAACGGTTTGAACCATCGATTAACAGCAAAGCATCGTTTAACTTCCAATGCCTCGAACCCAACCCGCAGTTTGAAATTGTGAAGATTTTCCCATTCCGTTCCCTGTTGCAGCGAACTGAGTCCTGCACTGACAAGACGACATTTCCGCTGATTCAGATACAGGTCGAAGACGGCATCAAATAACGCATTGTTCGGACACCAGGTCAGGGAATCATTGGTCGAGCATGCCAGACTCAGCGTGTAGTAATCATCCACTTCCGCTCCAATCATGAACGCGACCAGGCGATCGTCCTTCCAGGCCCCCCAAGCAGTATGACCGGGCACATGACTGAAGAAATCGATTTCGCGGTTGAACGTATCGGTGACGCCGTCTGACAGCCCAACACGTGTCCGGGTTTCGATGAACACAGGAGCGCCGTGTGTGCGGAGTTCATCCCAGCTCAGGAACCTGATCGTCAAGAATTTGTTTGCCCGGTTAATGCTCTGGCGTGGCTTTTTGTCGAGTTCTGATGCCGAATACGGCCCGCTTCGGATGTACAGATAACTGTTATGTTTTTCATTGCCAAAAGCCGGTCGAATATAGCTGATAACAGGCATCGCCGATACATGCAGAATGCGGTTGATTTCAGCCTTTTCCGGAACATCACGGCAAAAAGCCGGAAAGCGCATCAACGCCCATCGTCCATGTTGCAACCAATAGGTTTTATTTGAACCATCCACCGACTTTCGGCCAAAATAACGGTAAGCATCGATAAAATCGCGGCTTGTTGAAGATGGTAACGAATCTGGAACTCTCAAAATTGTCATATACCGACTCCCCGCATGTTAACCCATAAAGCGAAACTGATGAGGCGCCAAAACCACTGGCATCCGGCCGGCTTCGCCCGCAGGGCGTCTCGTATCGCCGGGATGTTCAGAGGTCTATCTGGACAGCCATCGAGCCATCGTAACACCGATGGAATTAAGATCGTCATCCACAGCGCTTCGGGAACATCGAATCCCCGTTTTCGGCGATTCCAGATCACCTCATCTGGCAAAATGCCTTCCATGCTTTTTCTCACAATGTACTTCGTCCAGCCTTCCCGGACTTTCCATTCCGCCGACAAACCCATCGCTAACTCGATGAGTTCTTTCCCCAGCAGAGGAACCCGTGCTTCAATGCTGAATGACATTGAGTTTCTATCCTCATACCGCAATAATCTCGGTAAACATATTCGGTTGAATTCGATGGTCTGCCGTTGATCGAACGTCATGGAACGATATGCCATCCGGACGGTATCGCGATCGACACAATCAATCAGGTCCGAGTGAACGAAATGAGCCATGCGTTTCCTGTTTCGGTTCCATGCCATGCTGCATGAGTTAAAATATGTCATTGCAGCAATCGACCGAAGAATGGGCTGCCCGAGATTCCGTTTCAAACCGATCAAATCATTCCACGCCTGAATCAGATGCCCCCCGCGTAATCGCGAAGCAACGAGTTGCTGTGCCAGGCGTGGATATCCAATAAACAATTCATCGCCTCCCTGACCATCCAGCATTACTTTCAAGCCAGCATCTCTCGCGCGCTGCATCACTTTATATTGAGCGAATACCGATAAACCATTGAACGGTTCACCCATCTGATATGCCATCGTTTCGAGTTCGTGAGCCATATCACCGGGTGCCGGCTCCACGCGGCACCATCGGCATCCTGCACGAGAAGCGGTCAAACCTGCCAGCTCGGCCTCGTCACAGGGTGTTCCCGGGTGAACGACCGTCAGGCACGTGTATTCCGGTGCATCGGACCCAAGCATATCAGCAGCCATAGCTACAATGGACCCTGAATCCAACCCGCCCGAAAGACAGCTTCCCGCCGGCACGTCTGATCGTAACTGGCGCATGACCGATCGCTTCAACCGGTCACGGAATTCCATCTCCGGCTGGGTAACCAACGAAGCTTGTCCGAATCTCGGCTCCCAGTATCTGATAATATCGGGATCACCGTCCTGAAAGGGAATGACCATGGCTGTGCCGGGCATCAACTGCCGAACCTCGCGATACAGGGTGCCGTCATCATGATCGGTGAGTCCCAGTGTCAGGAATTCGGCGACATGCCTGTCATCCATCCGCCCCCGGGTATTCAATCCGGCAAGCACGGCGGCCGGCTCTGACCCAAAAACCAATCGATCCGCGGAAGCTGAGTAATAAAAAGGCTTTATACCAATGTGATCTCTTGCACAAATGAAGCGCCGACGAATCGGATCCCGGATCACAAACGCGAACATCCCATCGAGGTAGTCGAACACATGGATCCCCCATCGCTGGTATGCCCGTAGCAACACTTCCGTATCCGTTCGCGTGCTAAACCTGTATTCGTCTTCCAGAGTATCCCGCAATTCAATGTAATTATAAATTTCGCCGTTATACGTGATAGTCAATCCACAATCCGGTAGTTGAAACGGCTGCCGTCCGGCATCGGTCAGATCGATAATGGAAAGACGGCGGTGTCCCAGGATACACCACCCCGATTCCACAGCCTGACAGGAGACATGATCGGAATCGTCGTGTTGGCTATTGTCGGTGGTAAAGACATGAACGCCCCAATCATCCGGCCCGCGATGGATTAAGGTATCCATCATGCCGGTCACCCGATGCAATTCAGCTTGCCATTTCGCGGCTGTGATACGGCGTAGAATAATGCCTGCAATCCCACACATACCGGTCAGCGTTCCAGGACTTCTCGATAGAGGTTTATCAAAGCCGGTGCATACTGCGTATGATCAAAACGCTCCATTGCAATGCGACGGGATGCGTCTCCGAACGCAATCAGGCGATCCCGGTCGGCAGCCGCCTGTTGAATCGCCATTGCCAGCCCATAACCGTCTCCAGGTTCGAAAACCCATCCATTGACTCCGGATTGGATTAACTCGGGTATTCCGCCGGTGCGACTGCCGATCAGACATTTGCCACATGCAAGCGCTTCCATTCCAATATTGGGAAGGCCTTCCGCCATGGAGGGAATGATTATGGCCCCGGCCGCTTGCATCCGTCTGACGACATCTTCGGGACGTACTGCATCCGCGACGTGCACTCTGTCCGGATACCTCAAATGGGTACGCCATTCCTGGGTATCCTGACAATCGGCACCGGGACCCGCAAACACCAATTGTCCCGGAGGACCTTCGTTCTGTTGATCAAGTGTGGACCATGCCTGCATCAGAGTAATACCCCCTTTTTGATTCTGTCCGAACATCGCGGGTGAATACCGGGGTAATCCACCGAGATAAAGAAAAACCGGCTCGGTACCGGCCGGATGATCGCCAGGCCGGAACATCTCGAGGTCTGTTCCACGGTACAGCGTACGGACTCGGGTCGCGATCGGATTGAGAGCGATGTATCGTTCCGCAAGATTTCTGCTGTTGGCCGCCACTCCGTGGACCCATCTCATCCATTTTCTGCCACCAGGCAACCGGATCAGAGCCGGCAATTCGAAGTTTACGTCGGATCCAACAATCTGCATGACATGGCGTTGACCGGTCCGCTTTACCCAGGCGGAACATACCGGGCCTGAAAAAGCCGCTCCAACGGAATGAAACACGTCGAAAGATCGAAGCAATGAACCGAATAGGTAGCGACCGCCAACGATGCCAATCCACCAATCGGCAAGGGTCATCCATTCTTGGATCGGCTTTTTATGCAAAATCGGCAACAGCGGCATGGCTATTTCCAGGTGATGCCATGGATATGTATCGATTGTCTGAACAAGCTTGCGTCCCGGCTTATACAACCGGATATGCAAGACAGTCAGATCGACGTATCGGTTGAGGTCTTCCGCTGCACGCCGATTAAAAATACCTCTTTCCGGTGCATCAGCCGTCGGAAATCCGGTCACAAGCATGGCGATTTTCATTATTTCAACCGCGCTTTCGACAACGCAATGGCCGATACCGCTTTCACACGGTTTAATGGTTTGGACGCATACCGTTTGAAGCGCTTGGAGGCGTCTAGCAGCACTGAATTGCTTTCGCATTCACCCAGAATTCCCAATTGTACAATATGCAGATTATGATACATCATGCTTGCGACATAATCGGATGCTCCTTGTCCGGGAATCCAGTAATACGACCAGTATCCCGTATCGAACCGATCGATCACCGCAGCGATACTGGCCAGTCCCTGCCAATACAGGTCACGCGCTTGTTCCGATCCGCAGAATCGCCACAATTCCTCCAACCCCCACAGACTGAATATCTTACCATTTAGAACATGATTGAACGGAGCAACCGGATACTCCTCGTACCAAGGGAGTTTTTCCTTTCCCACCCGGCCGACAACCCCACCCTCATCGATCTCACGCTCAAAAAATCCCAGGATTTCATAAGCAGCCTGCTGATACACCATATCCTGCGTTAAACACCATGCCCTGAGCATAACGGAAGCGGACATCCCAAGACTCATGGCCGAGAGGTTGCCAACACGGCCCGTTCGATAGTTGACATTGCGAAACGCCCTGCCGCAGGACTCCTGTCGGCTGCATTGCAGGATTTTATTTGCAACGGTGATAAAATCATCAGCCGATGGTCGTTCTTCACAGTCGTCTGACAACATGACCTCCCAGATTCCCAGGGCATACGACGCCATGGTCGTGATGTAATAGGTATAACCAGACCCATCAGGCGCTGGATACAAGGGGATACCCGTTTCATCGAATGCCGGAAAATGTCCTCGATGGTAGTGAATCCGCATCTTCAACGGGTAGTAACCCGGCGATCCCTCTCCCAGGCGAATCGATGGTGTCTTGTTTGTTTTCTGCCAGTATGTTTCCGTCGGTTGGAAATACAGCAGGGATTTTGAAACTGCCGCTTTCAGCATATCAGGCATTTCCCGCTTGATGTGTGCTGATAATCCGGGAATACAGAGCCGTTAATTCCTTCAAATCAACTCCATAATGATAGCGCGCACGGACTGCGCGCTCACCGCGAGCCCCCATTTCTTGAGCAACTTCCGGATGTTTCACCAGATAAACAAACGCTTCTGCAATGGCTTCAGGATGTGACGAATCGATAATCAATCCACACTGTTCCGATTCAACTACACTGCGAGGCCCCGGCAAATTCTCAGCCAAAACGGGTAGTCCGCAGTACATGTATTCGAACAACCGGTTTGAATTGGCGTTTCTGTTTTTTGGGTTATTTTGCAGGAAAATGCAGCCCACCGTCGCACGGAATGATCGGCCGAAATGGGTAAAATAGGGTTCGGCATCCCAGAGATCGAGCTGTTCAGAAACGTTCAGTTCCCGGGCCAGTCGTTTTAGATAATCCTTGTAATCGCGATCATAATACCCGGCGAATCGCAAACGGCAATTCGGCAATTCGTTCAGGATGATTGGCATGGCTCGGATCATTTCTTCGCAATGTCGATCCGGAAGATTGCTTCCGGAAGTGTACAGCACCGGGAACGGATCCCGGGGTTGGCGAACAACCTCTGCATCAAGCCGATCCAAGTCATGCGTATTTCGTATCACTGCGCCATCCCGGCAATCTGCTTCGAATAGGCTGTAAATATGGTGATCCGGCGCGATGAATCCGTCGAATCGTCGGACGGACCACCGTTCACACGATCTGAAAATACGCGCAAGCGGGGACCTCAACCATCCTGGCAACGACCATTGATAGAAGCGAACGATGAAGTTTTCATGCGAATCATAGACAACCGATCTTCCCATGATTTTCAACAGGACCATCCATGGCAGCAAGTCCGGATCGTGGAAGTGAAACACATCGGCATCGATCGACCGAGCGATGCGCCATGCATCCCATGATGACATGCAGCGCCGGGCCAGCCCCGAGCGACGCGGGATCGCCCGGA
>JAFGMN010000297.1 GCA_016927515.1 candidate division CSSED10-310 bacterium
AGTCAATTAAAATCGAGCGGATTGTGTACCGCAGTACTGGGAGGCATTAGTCGACGGGATGTCCTGTTACGGCTGAGTGGAATCAGGAGATGTGGACGCCGTTGGGGGTTGCGGGGGCTCGGTGGAATTCGATGGGGATCCGGGGTCTTCCGTTTTGGCGGGCGGCGGAGGAATCAGAGTATCGATGATGGCTGAACGGGATTCGCCGATCCACCGTTGCGGTGAGAAATAGTCGTGCCAGTCACCGGGAAGACGATGCACCATCCAGTGCACACCGGTAACCAGGGCAGAACCCGTCATGCTTGTTTCCACCCAGGGCCGAGTGACAGGCAATACCGACAGCACCATCAGTGCAACCCCCGCAATCACGGCTCCCTGAATGATGCCCATCAACCATCCAAGCAGCCGATCCGCCATCCCCAGATTAGCGGTTTCCAGTAGTTTCCGCGCCAACCGTCCGCCAAGGATGCCGCACACGGTACTCAGCAGAAAAATAGCCGTGAAAGCCATCAGTCTCGCCAGGAATGGCTCAGACAGCCCGAACCGGCCATCCATCCAATCACCCAGCGGCCGAACAAAAGCGATCGAGAGAACGATCCCACCGACCACCCCGGCCAAACCAAACGCCATCCGGATAAACCCTTTGAACAACCCGGTGATTCCCGGCAACCCGGTGACGATCAGCAGAATGTAATCCAGGGCATTCATTGCGTCAGATTCTCATAAGCATGGTAAAACCCCATCACATGCTCCGTGACGACCGCCGCACCTCTCGCCTCTGCTGCCTCCACCGCCCGAGGCACTGATGCTGGATCTCGTTGCATCAATTCTTCCAGGTCCGTCTTCCATCGCCCTCCGAAGAGCCTACTCTGCGGAATATAAGCTGCGCAATTCCATGCATCGAGCTGCTTGATAATCGCATCATATTCGCGGAACGGCCCCCGGTCCGTGTACAAAATGCGAGTATGATTAACCGCGCATTCGGAGACGATGCCGTAGCCAGGTTTGGTCAACACGATATCCACGGCAGCGACGAGATCGGGATAGCCGATCCCTGCCAAGTCCAATGAATGAAGTGATAGCACGGCACCTTCCGGGACGGTGGATGTAGTGATAAAGCAGAAGTCCGACGGATAGCCCAGCGATTCCATTGCTCCGGGAGCCAGTCCCATGCCGCCGAACGAGAGTAGCACAAGGGGCCGGGTTTCGGTATCGAGTCCGAGTTGCCGTCGTGTGTCACCGCGGCTTTTCATGGCGCGGCGGCCCAGCATCGGCATGTCGTGAACATTCGCAAATGCTGGAAAATCGCCGGCATATGGTAATCGAAGCAGACAGCAACTTAACCGGTAGTCCCGTTCCATCCGTTCGATGAGGGAAGCGAACCCGGGATGCGCCTCCACCCATTCCCGGTAAATCCAGTCCCACGTGAAATTGGTTAGCGTCACGGACGGGATCTCCAGATGAGCAGCCAATCGGTGGGCAACAGGCGGAATGTCGCTGACAATGCACCCCGGATTCAGCGCGCGCAGGTCGGCCACTTCCGCATCGAATTGCCGGTCGGTCTGGTCCAGTGTATCGCGCATTGCGTGAAGGGTGTCCGGTATATCCAGCGTAACGGCATCCGGCTGCGACACACCGACATCGAACTGCCGCCATGTCACTGGAACGTCGGGGCACATCTCATCAAAGATTCGTGTCGAAGCCCAGGATCGGACATAGAGCGGTATGTCGGGATAGTGATCCCGAATGAAACGAATCACAGAGCCGGTTCGTGTTGCGTGGCCGAACCCGTGCCCGGAAATGTAAAAAACGATGCTGTGCCGGGTGAAAGCAGGTCGTGAACCGGTCATGACCATCGACACGTCTCTTCTTTTTCGCGTTTGCGCGTGAAGCCGGAGCTGCTCAAGCCTTCCTGGATGGCGCGCCAGAGGCTAATATTCCATCGTTTCCGGTAAATCAGAAGGAAACTGATCCGATGGATGAGAACATACAGGGCATTGGGCGGCAATCCGAGCAGGGGTTTGATTACGGGCAACAGCTTCGGATGGTTGAACAGGACATAGAAAAATTTATGCAGATTGACGCTTTTCCGGATATCAGGCTGCTTCAGGAGGCTTCCCGAGTGATAATTGGGCTCGATGGCATCGACGTCCAAGCAGTCGACAAGGCGATGCTCCTGAACATAATCGCCCAACGCCGTCCGTGGATATGGTTGGAATACCGAACACCAGGTGAAGGTCGGATTAAGATCCCACGTCATTCGAAGCGTCCGGATCGCCTGCTCAACCGTTTCTCCGGGCAGACCCAGAATGTTGGTCGTACAAAAATTGATCGCATACTGATGAAAAAGACGGGCTGCATCCCGGAGCTGATCGTCGAAGATGTGCTTTTTCAACAAGGTGTTTCGCAATCCTTCATCCCCGGTTTCGACTCCCATGACGACATTGAAACACCCAGCGTTTTTTAACGCTTCGACAACATCGCGATCAATGGTATCTGCCCGCAGGGAACAGATGAACGGCGTCGAAAAACGTCGTGGATATTCCTCGCAAAACCGCAGCAACCAATCTTTATCTACACCAAACAAGTCATCTTCAAAACGGAATGTTCTGACAAACCAGTGTTTCTCGATTGCCTCTATCTCTGCAAGAATGTTTTCGACGGAACGTTTCCGGATGTATGATCCCTTGGATCGATACATTGCTTTCATGCTGTGGTTAAAGCAAAAGGTGCAGCCATGGGGGCATCCGCGGCCTGAAATCAGCCGTTTAACCGGGTTGTCTCCGAGAATTTTATACTTATAGTAAACAGATCGCTCCATGAATGGCAGTGTGTCGAGATCTTGGATCAGGGGTCTGACAGGGTTGGCAATGATGTGACCGTCCCTCTGAACGTGAAGATTCGGGATATTTTCCGCGGATTGAATGGGCGTGTCCGAGTGGAGGAGGTCGAGCAGGACGTCCTCGCCTTCACCGACGCAAATCATATCGAGGTACGGGCTCCGGGACAGGACTTCCGGAAAAAACGTTGGATGCGGTCCACCCATGATCGTCACGATGTCCGGATGGATGGTTTCCTTTATCGCCTTGCAGATATTCAGAGCCCAGTTCTGGATACCCGTCACGCAACTGAATGCGACAACGCGTGGTTTTTTATCACGGACCATCCGGAGTAGGTATTGATCGGTTCCGATGGCGATATCGGCCTCAAATCCATTCTTGCGGGCGGTCGCAATGAGACTCATTGTCCCGAGGAATTCAAACCAAATATTTTGAAGAAACAGAATATCCATCCGACAGGTTGTAGCTTCAATACTTTCAGAGGTCAAGATGGATGGAGCGAGAAGTTCGGCAACATCGGCAGGTGTTTTCAATGTGCTGGGAACTTTAGTATGATTGGGTGTTGTGCTCGACGTGTATCGGTAAGATGGAGGTGCTGGTTGAGAACACGTTTTTCCTGGAAATTCCGGGCTGTTATCGGGTTCGTTTGTTGTATAGGAGCCATGAGTGTCGGCGTCAACGCTGCAATCCAGCCGGTATGGACGGATGGATGGACAGTAGCCGGCAATCGAACCATCGGCACCGCTGTCCGGTATATGCGCCTGGGTATGTGGCCGGAAGCCGAGGCGGAACTGCGAAAAACCCTGGGGTATCGTCCGGAAAATCATGCCGCGCAATACAATCTCGGGATCTGTTATGAGCGTCGTGGAGACAGACAGACGGCTCTGCGTTTTTACGAAAAAGCGGTTGATCTGCGACCGGAAAATCTGTATTGCGAGGGAATTGCCCGGTTGACCGGAGTTGCTGGTCGGGGCGCGGAATTTCTTAAATTTCTGCCTCCGTGTAGCCGTGAATGTGAGTTCGGATACGCTTTTGCCCGGGCGGGTTTATGGGAGCGAGCGCTGGAAAGATACATGCGGGCCCGTGCCATCCGGGCATCCAGCGAATCCGCGCTGCATATTGCGGTGGCATACGAAGTTTTGGAAAATCGGCGGGATGCGGTCGCTCTCGCCTCCGAAGCAGCACAGACGAAAACAAACGCATATGCGAAAAACTTCCTGAACTACATTACGACGGCACCTCCATTCACCCTGGATCTGCTGATCACTCTGCCGGAACTGACAACCATCACCGATGCGTCGGCAATCGACCAACGGATCCTCGAATCGGCGTCCCTCACAATCCGCATGCAGCCCGGACTGGACAGCCCCGTGGTAGCCCAGCTGTCGGAACCGAGATTGGCAATCGACGTCATCGCGTATACCGGATCATGGGCAAGGATCCGCACCCGGCAAAAAGAAGGA
Organism: candidate division CSSED10-310 bacterium; assembly: GCA_016927515.1. GTDB lineage: Bacteria > CSSED10-310 > CSSED10-310 > CSSED10-310 > CSSED10-310 > JAFGMN01. The sequence continues at coordinate 4,304 of JAFGMN010000297.1, forward strand.
TATGTGCCGGCTTTTATCCTGGACCAGGCCCGGGATACAACCGTTTCCGGTTTTTCGCTCCCGGTGCCGCCGGATGATAACAACCATTCCGATACAACTCCTGTTGTGCCGGGAAGCGAATCGGTCGTTCCCGGGGAACTCATTGCCGCGATTGATCCCCCGGTGATCCAAACGCGGGTCATTGCCGATGGTGACGCTGTTGCTGTCCGGGAAGAACCGTCTTTGCTTGCCGAAATCGTGGGGTATGTCGATCCGGGCAAGAAGCTGACGGTGACACGCACGGAAGATCCCATCTGGGTGGAAATCACTGCCGGAGCATCCCGGGGATTTATCATGACGCGCTATCTGGATTTGCAACTCAGTGAATCGGAATCCGGAGCCGAACCTCACTGAAACGGGATCTGACGCTGTTTTTCAAAACGGAATCTGCGTGATGTTCTCGATCACAAAATCGGGGGGAACGGGAAGGCTTCCGATGGCTTTAGAATCCAGATGACGGTACTTCCCTCCGGTGACAAACAGGGTCCGGATTCCCAGTTCCTTCGCGCCGGGTAAATCGTTGAATGGATCGTCGGAAATCATCACTGTCTCATGCGGCGCCGTGCCCAGCCGGTGCAATGCCGTTTCGAAGTAGCAACGGCTCGGTTTTCCCATGATCAACGCATTGGATCGGGTCGCGTATTCAACGGCTCGTACCCATGCTCCCAGACCGGGTCCCAGTCGTCCTTCCGGGTCTTGATA
>JAFGMN010000298.1 GCA_016927515.1 candidate division CSSED10-310 bacterium
ACCCCGTTTCCACCACTCGTTTGCACGATCTCTTGGCTGCCGGATGGATACGGCGGTTCTTTGTCGAAGGGAAAGGTCTCTATCGGTTCCGCTATACCGGTTTGAAACAATGGATTTGTGAGAATACGCCCACCTACATGCGGATCCAGTATCAACTGATGATTGCAAACCACTGCGCCGTAATCTGCCCGTCGGCACCCTCCCGAATCGCCGAACATTACTTCGATGCAGAAAACAGGCTGCATGGGTGCGAATATGCCGCATTGGCCGCCCGGAAATTTAAGGAGAACGGTTTTTTTGAAGCCGCTCTATATTGGTACCGCAAGATTCTGGATGAAATGCCAGATCGGAATCGCAGTAAAATCGCCCAGGTCAGTTATGAAATTGCTCAAATTTTCTTTTCAATGGGCGATTTCAATCAAGCCCTGCAAGCATTGGAAGCGGCGGAACCAATTATGGAATCCCGATTCCATCAGAAACGGGAAAAAGCCAACTATCTGATGATGATCGGATTATGTTGTCTGGAGCAAAGCGATGCTCTGGCGGCCAAGAAGCACTTAGAAGACGCCATGATTTTTCTCCCGAAAACCACTGGACTGGATTACCGGCTGAAAATCGTGACATACCTGTCCCGCGCTTTGACGCGGATCGGTAGTCCTGCTGAGGTGATCGGATTGTTTCAGGCACATCAGAAAGTATTGCCGTTAAATGAAAATCCCTATTTTGCGGGGGATTTAATGGCTTCGGTCGCCGGTGCCTATCTTGAAATGCGGGATTATCCTGCTGCGGAGTTCGCGTTGAAGGAATCGATCCACCATGGTGAAATGCTTGGGGATCCCTTGGCATTAATTGATCGGTATCTGGCATTGGGTAACATTTATGAAAAGGGACACAAGCTGCGCCAGGCGGAGGAGGAATACGAACGGGTCATCACGTTAGCCCGACGGGGAGCGACGCGGCGGGGTTTGGCGAAGGGCATCTGCCATCTGGCGTCATTGCGACTGGCAATGCACCAAATGGAAAAAATCGATGAAATGCTGGTAGAAGCGCAATCGCTTGCGGAAAGTATTCATGATCCGGGATTGATCGCCTGGAGCAACATCCTTCAATCGAGTCTATATATTGAGAAAGGCAGATTGGATGAAGCCGACACACTCTTGGTCGCGACGGAGGGGTTGATACATGACGATATGGATCTGACTCTCGCCAATCGGGTCTATTTAAACCGAGCGGAAATCGCCCGTCGCCAGGGTAATTTATTCGGTACGCTAGATCATTACGATAAATTGCTCAATCAGGTCCGGCGGCGCAGTCAGGAAACGTTCGTCGCATTTGCGTATCTCTATAAAGCGCAGGTCCATGTTCTGCTTGATCATATCAGTGAAGCCGCTGACCTGGTCGGACACGCCCGTGAAATCCTGGACCGAGCCAAGCTCATTCTTCCGGATTGTGACATCCTGGAAGCTCATATCCTTCTGCGCCAGGATCAGGTAAAAAAAGCCCGAAAGCTCATCCAGACAGCAATGAAAGATGCTCGGGATAAAAACCTGTTGCATCAACAAGCAGAGGCACATTTCGTTAAAGGTTTGATCGACCTGAAAGAGAATCAGCCAGATTCCGCCCTCTCCGAATGGAAAGCTTCACTGGATTTTTATGAGGCGGGACAGGAAGAATTCGAGGCAGCCTCGGTTCGACGGCATATGGCTCAGATCTACGACAGCCTCGGAAAAACCGATCGAGCGCGCGCTGAACACGACGCCGCCGATAAGCTATTTAAAAAATTATCGGCCTTTTTCTATGTCGGAACCCCGCTTTCGTCTCCGGAACTGACCGTGTCCAGTGCGCGGGGAAGCACCGGGGAACGTGATTTGGATTTGGTCACCGCCGTCGATCTGATACACAGCCTGGTCAGGATTCCGGATGCCTATGACAAGGTCATATCCATTGTTTTATCCAGTCTAGGTCAAAATCATGGGTTGCTTTTCACAATAGATGTTCCTTCGAACACGCTGATCTTGCTGACTGCCATCGGCATGTCAGGTAACAGCATTGAATCCGTTCATCATCATTGTTCAACATTGCTGTCCGAGCGGAAACTGACCAGTCTGGTGTTCTGGGACCATGCCGGGCGTACCGAAGGATTGGCGGGTAATAGCAGGAGCGGGACCTGGATCGTCCCGATCAACCGGAACGATCATCTGATTGGAATCATGACGATCGAAGGCCTGGGTCAGGTCGAAAACACAGACCGGATGATCATCGATCGTTTGGCGAATCTTGTTTCATCGGTGATGACTGTAACGGCATCGCTTCTTCCAACTTCCGCAGCCGGTAGCCGTTTCTCTTCCGTACCGGATCGTCGGTCCGACGAACCACTGATCGATCGTTCACCAGCTATGAAGCGGTTGACCGATACAATCCCCATCATAGCTCATGCATTGCATCCCATCCTGATCATGGGTCCGGAAGGTTCCGGAAAATCGTTCCTCGCCGCTTATCTGCATCACCATGGACGTTTCAGCCAGATGTCTGCATCCATCATTCCCTGTCAATCAATCTCCGCGGAATCCCACGTTTCGCAGGTATCTGATATCATCACTCAGTCACTCCATCCACAAAATCATCACTCTGTATACGGCGGAACGGTCATACTGAAAGATATCGATGCACTGAGTCAAAATCAGCAGGATGAGCTGCAGAAGCTGCTCGCCGGATCCCCGGAAGGTGAAAGCCAGATGCTTTTCAATCGCCGAGTCATAACGACAACCACGGTCAATCTGCGAAGGACCGTTCAGCAAGGCCAATTTAACGAAGCATTGTATCGGCTGTTAGCGAAAGTGACACTGAATGTTCCGCCATTGTCAGATCGGCGAGAGGATATTCCATATCTCGCTCAGGTTTTCCTCAGCGAAGCCAGCCGAATGACGGGGAGGAGCTTTTCGTTGTTTTCACCGCAATCTCTGGAAGCATTAATGCATTACGACTGGCCCAAACACGTCGCCGAACTCAGAGAAGCCGTTGAACAAGCCGTCCTGTTCGGTACACCTCCTAGAATTGAAACAAAAGATTTGCCGCGCACCATCCGAAACCAGTTTGAGCGCTCCGGGATCCTCGAGGGAGATAAACCAGCGCTTCGATCCCTGGAAGAAGTGGAAGAAGCGCATATCCGGGCCATTCTGAACGGAACAAACGGAAACAAGCTCAGAGCGTGTGAAATCCTCGAGGTGTCACGACCTACGCTGGACAGAAAACTGGAGAAATTCAACATCAAAGTAGAGAAAAAAAGGAAACGTTGATTTCTTGACCTTTGCTATAGCGCGCCTTATGATTTGGCCGTATGAGCATCGATACAACCCAGGAATTGGATCAATGAGAATAGCGGCATATGGGGCAAGTGACCTCGGATTGAGGCGGCCAATCAATGAAGATAGTTTTCGTTTGTGTCCCGGCATCCAGCTATATCTGGTTGCTGATGGGATGGGAGGTCATGCTGCTGGCGATGTCGCCAGTCTCATGGCGGTGAACGAGGTTGCCGAGTATGTGGAGCAAGCGCTGATCGGGGAATACTCAAAAAACGCTGGTCCACCGGATTACGAAACGGTGTTGCGCAAAGCCGTCCAAGAGGCCAACAAGAAGATCATCCACGCCACGCATAATCGGAAAGATTTGCGGGGCATGGGGACCACGGTTGTTGCTGTTTTAATCCGAGGAAACCGGCTCTTTGCAGGAAGTGTGGGTGACAGCCGAATTTACCTCGTTCGAGAGAGCGAGATCCGGTTATTGACTACCGATCATTCATGGGTCAACATGCAGGTACGCTTAGGCAATATGACATCGGAAGAGTCAAAACTCCATCCCATGCGCAATGTGATTACTCGCGCGTTGGGTACGCAGCGGGACGTGGAAGTGGACACATTTATCGATGTTCTTCAGGATAACGATCATATTGTGATGTGCACGGACGGCTTGAGCAACATGCTAAGGGATGAGGAAATCGCCCGGATCACCCTGGATAACGATACGGATTTGAAACAATCTGTTGAGGATCTGATCCAGAAAGCGAATAGTCGTGGTGGCGATGACAACATCACGGCTGTTGTGCTTCGCTCTTATCTCGATGCGTCGATGCCCGATCATTATAGCCAGGATACTGAGGTGATGTTCATTCGACCAATAAAACCACATAAACCGGAAATGGATAAGGAATAGGGATTGTATGACCCATTCAGTCGTGACAGGCGGTGCTGGGTTTATTGGATCGCACATTGCTACAGCTCTCTCTCGTATGCCAGATAGCCAGGTAACAGTCATCGACAACCTCCTGACCGGTTGTCGAAAAAACATGGATGGGTTTTTGTCCCGTGCCGCATGGATTGATGCCGATATCACCGATACGGCGCGATTGCGAGACGTGTTCCAGGGTGTTGACTGCGTGTTCCATCAAGCCGCTCTGCCTTCCGTTCCGCGGTCCATCGAAAACCCGCTTGACAGCAATTGGAACAATATCAACGGGACACTGAGTGTATTGACGGCGGCTCGGGATTGTGGGGTCCGACGGGTGGTTTTCGCATCATCTTCCTCCGTGTACGGCATGGAACCCCGGCTTCCTAAAATCGAATCGCTACCGACAATCCCGAAATCACCCTATGCGTTGACCAAGTTGGCGGGAGAGCATTACTGTCGGTTATTTTTTGAAATTTATGGGCTTGAAACTGTTGCTTTGCGATACTTCAACGTATTCGGTCCCCGGCAGAATCCAGCATCCCAATATGCCGCTGTTGTACCAATCTTCATCATGCGTTTGCTCACCGGCCAACCGGTGATCATTCACGGCGATGGTAACCAGTCACGGGACTTCACGTTTGTGGACAATGTTGTCCATGCCAATCTACTGGCATCCAAAGCCCCCGATGCCGCTGGAAAAGTATACAATATCGGTTGCGGACACCGACTGTCCATCAATGAACTCTTTGATACAATCCGCCAGTTGACAGGATCTACTGCCAAGCCAAGCCATATTCCGGAACGAACCGGTGATATTCGACATTCTCTGGCCGACATCGAAGCGGCCCGGCGGGATCTCGGATATGAACCGCATGTGAGCGTCATCGCCGGACTGGAACAAACGGTGGCGTATTATGCATCGTCTGCGGCGGCCTGATGATTCGGACATTCAGACTCGGACAGGTATCCTCCTGCCTGATCACTTGTGTATATCTGCTGACAGGATGCCTGTCACCCCACCCCTCCGAACCACCAGCTGTTCCCCGCCCATTGATCGAAGAATTTAATAAAAACTGGCTCGATAGTGGCCAAAACCGGCTGCTCTTTCACGACAGCATAACAAAAAAACAGTACCTCCAGGATGGATGGGTATTTGATGAACACCCATCAGAAACACGCTTCCCCTGGCCCCGGTTCACTCCAGAAGGCGGCGCGATTAATCTGAACTGGAATCAGCGTATGGAACGCCGCGTCCGAATTAAACTCCTGAATATCCACGTGTCCATGATCGATGATCCCGTATTCATGTCCATCAACGGCCACCCCATCATGCGCATGGAAGACCCTCTTCCAATCGGAGAATATGAATTCTACCTGCCCTCCGCCTATCAGAACGAAGGCCAGAACCTACTCCGAATATCGTTAAATCCAGAGTTCTTTCCGTCTCCGGAAGATTACCGATCAATCGGTTTCCATTCACTGCATGTCACACTCGGTGCCGTAGTTAAAAACGCAGTCCGGATAGGAAATCAGGTTCGGCGCAGCCTCCTACTCGCTCCACCCGTAACCCTTCGCATTCCCTATCCGGCCGGAGCAGATCACTATCTTCAATTTAGCTTCGGATTATTCCGATTGGATTCAAACCGGGACCTCACGCGCTATACGATTTCCATTGACGTCCACGAAACCGGACGTTCAAACGCAGTTCTGACTCGGAAAATCGCTCTGGGTCGCGATTCAAACGAATCGACCGATTGGCGCTTTGAAAAAATCAAGCTTCCGGCAATTCGAGAACACGGCGTTGTCGCGCTTTCTTTCGAACCATCTGGCCCATCCGTTTCAACGGATTATCTGGCTCTAAGCGAAGCATTCCTGACTCCCGTGCAAAAAAACTGGGAATTGAAGCGCAGCGGCACAGAACCCGATATCATGCTGGTCACGTTGGCTTCGGTTTCAGCTAATCAGATCGGCGCATATGGCAATCCGTGTGCACGAACACCTTTTCTGGACACTCTTTCCCGGAAAGGTTGCCTTCTTCAGGATATGACCTCGACATCGAACGGCGAACTGCCTGCAATTCAGTCCATTGCCACCGGGAAATACCCTAGAGATCATGGAATCTACCGTTCGCTGGGAAACTCAATGCCTCAACCGGTTTCCATACCCGATGTTCTGTTAAAAGCCGGATACCAGAGCCATGGCTTCAGCTATTCGATCCTCAATGCCTCCATTCCATTCGCTCGAATGGATGGCTTCCGCCGGGTCTATTTATCCGACCCCGAACAGCATCCGGTGATGGAAGTGACCAGCCAATTCACCGATGCCGTTTCATCACCATTCCTTGTAGCAAATCCAGGGTTTTATTGGCTTCATTTAGCTAACAAATCAACCGCAGTCCAGAATTCTCCTGTCACTTTTCACGCAGATCAATATGGTGATCGTCTGGTCCGGCCGGAAACACTGAATCTGCCGGCATCGGAAATCCAGAGACTACAATCTCTCTTTCCCGTCGACACTTCTCATCCCGATGTCCGAACACTCCTGGCTCACAACGATCATCGATTGCATGAATGGGACTCCTTCCTGGAATCAATCAGCACGGTTTTTGCGGAAAAACGAGGGAAAAGATCCCTTCTCATGATGATTACCACCGATCACGGCATTATTCGCTCCCTTCAATCCAATCCCCTGTCCGCCGACTCCTTGGCACAAGACGTCGTAAAGGTGCCTTTTATTCTCGCGCCCGCAACCCGGACGAGTTCACCCACATCCCCCCGTATCCTGTCAGAGCCGGTCAGCGCTGCCCGGATCATCGATATCGTAACGGAACTGGTTCAACGTGGAAACATGCTACATGCACAATCAACACTGTCAGCATTGATGACCTCCAACCGGTCCACGTTAGCACCAATATTTGTTGAACATGAGATGCGACCGATCGTCGCATATCGGAAGAACCGGTTGAAATTAATCCACTGCCTTTCGGATCCATATTTTCAAGTAGCCACAACCAGTTTGTTTGATCTCGACACCGATCCATCGGAATCCTTCAACCTAGCGGGTCGTGACCCGGCCTCCACACGCCAGATGCTTGAACCGGTGCTGGCATTCTGCCGGGGTAGTTCATACTATCCGGAACCCCGGCCGGGGCTTGAAGATGAGATTTTAGAAATACTGACTGCGTTAAATTACACCGGGAACGAACCGAAGAGATAACCAGCCTTTACTTTACTCGAGCACAACCAGCACGACGCGTCGGTTCATCTGCCGGCCTTC
>JAFGMN010000299.1 GCA_016927515.1 candidate division CSSED10-310 bacterium
CCGAATCATCACTCCGCACCGGTCGATCTCCGCGAACGGGCCGATCTTCCCGTACCGGTCGTCCCGATTCATCGCCAGGTGTGTGTCCACCCGGTTCCCCTCCGGCGATTTCCTGCGGCACCGGCCGGCGACGGCGCGGCGGCCGGCGTTCTTCCGGCGGCGGGAACCCATCGGGGAATTTCTCCTTCATAAACGTATGCAGGCTCTGGAGATTCCGATCGGCGCGGTCGGCCATATCGGCGTCGCCCCCGGCTTTGACATCTTCCCAGACTTTCAATGCCGCATCGTAGGCTTCGGCGACGCGGTACGCACTGCCCAGCCACAGCCGGGCATGCAGGGTCAGTTCGCCACTTTCCCGGGCAGCCACACGCTCCAACAACGGGATGGCCCGGCGGGCAATCCCTGCGCGCACACCCAGCCGCCCCACGAGATACTCCATCATCGAATCCGGAGATGTCAGGGAATCCAGCCATTGGGCCGACATATCGTACACCTGGATCTGGACTTTCTTGTCCACGCGGCGAGCTGCCAATCCCAATACTGCCTCGCGGATCTCGCGATCGTCCGGGTTGGTTTCCATCCATTTCAGCGCAAGTTCCACGGCATGGGTCATGGCCCGGCCGCGGCCGGTGCGGTCCGCCAGGATCAGATATCGCCGCAGGATATCCCGTTCGACGATATGAGCGTTCAGCCATCGGTAGATCGCGCTCAGAGCCGTCACCGACGTGGTTTCCTCACCCACGCGGCTGGCCAGGTAGATCAGCGATCGCACGGTTTCCCGGTCGTCGGGATGGGTGTTGAGCCAGGACACGGCCACGCGGCAGGCACGGCGCATGATATTCTTGTCGTTCCGTTTTTCAGCGCGCCGGAAATAATTCTGCCGGACGGACCGGTTGTTGCCCCATTTTTCGATCCACTCGGCTGTGGCGTCCAGGACGCGGTCACTCAGTGCGGGATCGTTCAGTGAATACACCAGTTCAATGAGGCTGTTGCGCAACGGGCCTTCATCCATGTGATCTCGGAGCCAGTCTTCCACGGGTTCGACCATGGCGGTCTTGAGTTCGTTGGATCCCTGGGCGACGACATAGTCGAGAAACTCCCGTCGCACGACCCGGTCTTCCGGTGTTGCCATCAGCCAAGACGTGGTTTCATCGATGGACCGAACGATCTGGGTTTCGGTGCCGCGAGCCCAGCACAGCCGCAGGTATGCCGCCACGGCGAATCCTTCGTCTGGAGCGCGTGCAGCGGCGGTTCGCGCGTTGTTGACCGCGGTTTCTCTGAGTTCATTGGGAAGGTGATCGCTGAGAAATTTCAGTAAAAACTTGAACGCCGTCCGATCGATATCGGGTTTGGCGGCGGTGAGAATATCCAGTGTTTCGGTATCGTCCAGACCGCCCATCCGGTTTCTCAGCAGCGGTGTCAGGGCGATGTAGGAGTCCACGGCCCGTTTCCGGGCGGTGACGGCAAGGGCGTCCACCACGGCAGTCTGAAAGTCGGTATGTTCGAGGGTCAGGGCCAGGTGGAACAGGTCGGTCAGGAGCATCGGGCTGATTGAAACGGTGCGGTCGGCCAGTTGGCGGATGACGGTTCCGATCAGATCGTCCACGGTGCGCGGCGGAACGGCGTCGGAGAAATGCACGGCACGGATCAGGCGACCGGCGAACGGGTGCAGGGCCGGTGTGCCGATCATGTGTTCCAGGGACTGGTTCAACATGTCCGACACGGCGTCGATACCGGATTGATCATGGGTGACCATGGCACGGACCAGCAGCGGATGCCCGCAATCCCAATACGTTTCGCCATCCACTGGTATGGCGCGCAGCACGGGTTCGGCGCACGAGGCGATGCCGGATCGAAACGCCTGGATGACGGAATCGCCGAAGACGGCGGCGGCCAGGGACTCCGGAACAGGAAGTCCCAGGAGCCCGAAGCTGCGGATCATATGATATACGGGAATCGTCACCGGAGGCAGGGCGGTTATCACGGCGGAGTGGGCGGTGGCGGCAGCGTCCGCCAGTGGTTTACCGGTCCGGCATACCCATGCGGCTTCCAGGATGACTTCCCGGGTGGGTTCATCCTCAACAGACGCCGTAAACACAGCGATTTCTTCGGTTTTCTGCTGTTGCAGCCGGGTGATTTCGCTCACTTCGCCTGCTGGTTCCGTTTGGGTCGCATCGGCAGTCCCGGGATCACCGGTTTTGGTGGTGGCGGCCTCATCGGCTGCATCGCCGGTTTCAGTGGTGGCATCGGTATCGCCGGCTGCATGGCCAGGCAGGGTGGCATTGGTATGATCGGTTGGATTGCCGGTGGCGCTGGGTTCCGTGGGTTCGTGTCCGTCGCCTTCTTCGGGTTCAAACGAGCCCAGGCGAACGGGATCGATATCGAGTGATTCCGGTGTGTCGGATCCGAGCCGGTCACGTTCGGCGGAGCTTGCTGAATGCACTTCGAATTCTTCGAAGCTGGTGCGGGTGATCTGCCGGATTTTCCGGGGGTTATATCCCACATCAGGGGACGCGCCCAGCACCATGATGGGAACGCCGGAAAGCTGGGCTTCGGCAAATTCGCGCAGGGCAGGAACCGGATCCAGACCGGGGCCACGCAGGTCATCCCAGACGAGAATCAACGGTGAATCCAGGGAAACGGCGGCGGTGGCCAAGGCTTCGGCAGCGTCAGCAGCGCCGTTGATATCGAGAATTTCTGCGACGGCGAATCCTTCTTTGTACAGTTCCCATGCGATCTGTTTCAGCAGGATGCTGCGTCCGGTGCCGTCGGGACCGGTCAGAAAGAAAACCGGCAGCAAACCGCGGCCGGCTTTCAAGGCGGCCAGGCGAGCCCAGCGCAGGGCGGCGTCAAAGCAGTCGCGACGAATCATCCGATGGGAAACGGCGAAAGCCCAGTCGGGGTGTCGCGGGGTCAGTTGGAGCCCTGGGATTTCGTGTTTGAGGAACATGGCATCGACGACGCGGACGCCGGCGCGTTGAATACGGGCGCGTCGCTGGTAATCGCGGATCATCAGCACCGCGTCTTTCCGGTCGAAAACGATGCCGGCTTTTTTGCGGTTTGTGTAGTGACCGGCGGCGTGGAATGCGAGGTTGGCCAGGGCATTGGCCAGATCCGAGCCATCGATGCCGGCGTCTTCAAGCACTTTGACGGCATCGAGTTCCCGGCCCCAGAGAGCGTCTTCGCCGAGTCGGCCTTGCCGGCGGCGGATGTGATTGACGGTAAGCCGGTCCATAACGGTCTGGATAAGGTCCGCCCGGTCGACATCATCCCGTAGAACCTGTGTTCCCTGCAGGGCATCGAGCCGGGTGAGCAGCCGGTCTTTCAGAACGCTTGCGATGGTCCAGTCCGCGATGCGTTCCGGAAGGTTTTCTGCGGATTTTGCAGACAACAGAACAGAAAAATCGATCATATCGCGGCGGCGGCTTCGTCCCAGAAAAACAGCACATTTAACAAGAGCGTCTCCGAGCACATCCGATGCCGCCAGATCGGTATCCGCCGTATCCACGGGGCAGACGAGGCGATCCCGGTGATCGTACAGCTCGGTGAAATCACCGGTGGCCTCGAGCCGCACAGCGTGGGGCAATTCGCCGGCCTCGTTCACCGTACCCATCCGGGCCAGTTGCCAGACAGCATGGCTTAAATGAAACCGGTTCCCATCCACGGGAACCATCAGGTGATTCTGGAGACCTTCCAGAACGCTCGCCTTCACTGAAATATTCCGCGACTGATCCATCGGCTTTCCCCCTCCATCACATCCGTTCTGCACGCGCCTTTACACGGTTGTCACCGGCGCATGCTCCCGATCCAGAAAATTGGTTGTCCCTCACACGTTGGTATGTTATCGACTCACTTCGCACTTAGCACTTCGCACTTAGCACTTCGCACTTAGCACTTCGCACTTAGCACTTCGCACTTAGCACTTAGCACTTCGCACTTCGCACTTCGCACTTCGCACTTCGCCCAAAACCATCCCGGACTGTATTCCTTTTCGCGCGGGGAAACAACAGATTCACTGATTTTTCCCGATCCCGCCCGGTGATGCAGAATCGGCAGAACTATTGCATAATGAATATAGACTTTTGGGTGGAATCCTTTCAAAATAGGATGCCCGTTTAGAGGCAATGGTTGGAAGGAATGAGCAATGGGTATAATAAGGAGACGACTGATGAAACGAATAGTGACCGTGTTTTTGGCCGTGGTAATGACCGGTATGGCAGCGTCTGTGATGGCGGCTCCCCGGACCGTCTTTTTTGAGCATTTTTCGCAGGAGATGTGCAGTACGTGTCCGATCACTGCAGCAGCGATCACGCAGTTCCGGGCGGATTACGGGTATGAGGATGTGGCGATCATCAGTTATTGGACGCAGGGTTCCCAGGCACTTCCGGACGCGAACAACCGGGCGATGGAGTTTTACGATGAGGTGTTGACGCCCAGTGTGGTCTGTGACGGCGTCTATGATGTTCCGGAACCGCCGCAGGAGTATGCCGATTTTGTTGCGGCGTATAACGCCTACAGCGGATCTTCTTCCCCCTGTTCGATGTCCGTGCTGGATTGTGGCGGCGGAAATTATACCATCCACATTGAAGCCGAGTCGGCGTTTTCCGGTTCGCTGATTGTTGTGGCGTATGAGGAATATACGGACTCCCATGGCGCTACGTATGCGTGTTTCGGCCGTCAGTTCGTGACACCGTATTCCGGCGAGAGCATTTCTGCGACCGCCGGTCAGACGCTGGATATTCCGAAAACGGTTACCGTCGGCCACAGCGGCGTTGTTGCGTGGATCCATGACAACGCCAAAGCGGACGGCGGCTCGCGCCGGTTCACACCATGGGCGGTATTACAGTCTGCGGACAGCCATGCCGGTGGCACGCCATCAACGCCGACGCCGACGCCGACCGGAAGTGACACGCCGACGCCGACGACGCCCCCCGGGACCCCGACGGCCACACCTGCGATTCCCTGTGACGATATCGGATGCACAATTGACATGCCTTCGGATTATTTCCGTGGCGGCGATCCGTTCTATCTCAACATCTATCTGTGCAATATCGATGCGGTTCAGTATGAAGTTCCGCTGTTTGTCATTCTCGATGTGGCAGGCGCATTGTTCTTTGCTCCGTCGTTCACGGCCTTCGATAAGTATGATGTCATATTGCCTCCCAACGAGCAGATTCTGCAGGTTGTGTTGCCGGAGTTCAACTGGCCGTCGAATGTCGGCACGGCCAGCGGACTGAAGTTCTATGCAGGGATGACGAATTCGCAGATGTCGCAGTTGTTCGGTGATCTGGACATGGCCACATTTGGATGGGGCAACTAGGCGGTATCGGGTTGAACCGGGAGACGATGGACCAGCTGATCGCAGCGGCGAAAGCGGCCTCGGAAGCGGCGTATGCACCCTATTCGGGTTACCGGGTGGGGGCAGCGGTGTTGGTGGCCGGGGGAGCCGTTGTTACGGGATGCAACGTGGAAAACGCATCATATGGGCTGACGATCTGTGCAGAGCGGGCGGCGATTTTCGCAGCCCGGTGTGCCGGTCATGCGGTGTGGGAGGCGGTGGCGATTTATGCGCCGCAGCCCCCGGCACCGTTGCCGTGCGGTGCTTGCCGGCAGGTCATGGCGGAAGGCGGCAATGAGCCGGAGGTGATTGTGGCCGCATCCGACGGATCCGTCCGGATCTTTCATTTTGATGACCTTCTGCCGAACCGGTTCATGTTGACGTGATGGTCGTGTCATCCGGTGGAGACCGTGATCGGGGGATGGGTATGTCTGTCGATTGGGTGGTTCGTTCTGCCGGCGTTGCCGATATTCCGGTCATTGCCGGGTTCAACCGGGCGATGGCGATGGAAACCGAGGGCCGGCGGCTCGATGAGGAAACGATCGTGCGGGGGGTGCGCCGGTTGATGGACCGGCCGGCGGCGGGGTTTTACCTGGTGGCGGAAACCGGTGGCCGGGTCGAGGCATCATTGATGGTCACGTATGAGTGGACGGATTGGCGGGACGGCCTGTTCTGGTGGATCCAAAGTGTCTATGTTTCGCCTGCGTATCGGCGGGGTGGCGGATTCCGGGCGTTGTTCGATGCCGTCATTGATCGGGCCCGGGCGGATCGGGATGTCCGGGGGATCCGGTTATATGTGGAGCGGGACAATGCCGTGGCGCGGCGCACGTATGAGGCGTTGGGAATGGGGGCGTGTCCCTATATCCTGTATGAGTGGGAGTTCGGCCACGATGATGACGGCGCTGATGAAGGATATAATCAATCGAACGGGGAAAGCCGTTGATGAGAAGATCGAGCCGGAAAACCGGGAGTGAACCGGGGAATGATGATTTGGGTGAGTCTACCGGTGGGGAGGTTGGAAAGGAGACGACATGCAGTTACCCGTGGATGACATGAACTTGTTTTTCAAGCTTCATCCGGCATTTTTATATTATGCGAATCAGCGGATGGGAGTCGTCGCCGGGGTTGATTCGCTGGACCGGTTTATGGCGTTGCCGTTTCATGACAAGAATGAGATCCGGAATCGTGCGCGGAGTCAGCCGGAATTGATCCGGAGTTTTGTCCGGGACAATCCGGCGGCGTTGAATGATGTGGAATTGGCCATTGTCGACAGTTGGCGGTATGCATTGGACGGATCGTTTTACGTGATGCGGTATGATGAGGATCATGCTGTTTTTCTGGACACGGGTGCCACACCCAAGGCGTATGGCGTCACGTGTTTAAAGAAAAATTTCCGCGAAATATTCGGTGAAACGTTACCGGTATATGTGAAGACGATTTTGATGCCGTTCAAAAACCGGATTATTTATGATGGTTTTCTATTCACGTATCCGGTGACGTTTGATCCGCCGATTGTGCAGGAGTTGGAGGCGGATCTGTCGGCATGGGTGGATCGATATGGTATCATCACGCATCTTCCGTTTATTGGTGAGACGCCGGCAGGGGCAGCGGAGGACACGTTGAGGTATTATTTGCGGTCGCAGCGGAACCGAGATGTCTATGCGGCGGAAACGGACGCGTTATTGGCGGAGCACCCCGGGTTGAAGAAGGCGTATTTGGAGTTATCGGGGCGTTTGGATGCCCGGGAAGCGCGGGGGTATTTCCGGGAGCTGGGAATCCGGGATGTCTGGTGTGCGGTCTTGAACGGCCGGATTTTAACGTCGGGCAAAAACCGGGAGGCGGTGACGGACACGTTGCATGCGATTCTCCCGAAGGATCGGAAATTGTTTCCGTATATCTTTCATTTCAAGGGATAAGATCAAGGGATACGGTGATGACCGATTTGTCCATCCAGCGGGTCCTTGTCGTATCGCTGATGAAAATCGTTGCCATCGCTGTTGTATGGACAGCGCTCGTGATCATCGTTCAGGGCGAACTCATATTCACGATTGTTGATGCCTATGATGTGATCGTAGCGATTGGTGTTCTTGTTGCCGGTACCCTGATGACCCTGGGTATTTTGTGGGGTCTGGATATCGTCCGATTTTTCGGGAGAACGGTGGAACCATCAGCGGGGATCGACCCCGGACGTTCAAAGAAAGAGTAAACGGCGTTTTTTCCTTTGTTTTCATTGTGCTCGAGACTTAAATGAGCAGAAAAATTTTAAGGTAACGCCGGTCATCGAGTGGTGTGCGGAGCAGCTCATCAAAAAGCTCAAGCTCCATAACACAGAATCGATCGGATCATTTTTTTACTCGTTTTCGTTTGCTCAAAAAGAAAGTTATGTCACTCGGAAGACATTAATTTATTGCATAAAAATACAAGTGGAGAGTAAAATTGGTCGATGGAGGGTTGAACTCATGATTACAGTCGTAATCGTCTTCGGCATCATCGCGCTGCTGGCGCTGCTTGCGTACCTGTGGGCATTTGTCCTATCCGGTAAAGTGTTCGGCGGCGACGCCGTCACGATGGGCCGGAGTTTCCTTGTCGCGTTCATCGCTCCGCTGATCGTGTCTCTGATCATCGGAATCCTTTCGGCAATTCTCTCCGAAATGGATATGAAGAGCGCTATAGTCATCGGCGGCACCATCCTTATCAGCCTGATCGGTATGGTCGTTCTCGGGCAGCTTGTGGGAAAATTCTTCCGAATGGGCGCGTTTCGTGGTTTCTTTTGCTACCTTATTGGTAACCTGTTTGGTTCAGTGTTTCTTGGTATCATCGGCGGTCTCGGTATCGCCGCATTCTTCCTGCTGACGGAATTCATGCCGGGTACTCATCAAATCATCCATGAGATTGTCTCCGCCGTGCCCGGCCTGACGGATTATCTGCCCGATTCTTCCACCGGCGACTCGTTGGGCAGCCCGACGGATCCGGGTTCAGGCAACGCCGTATCCATTGAAGAGTGTATTCCCGAGCGCGACGAAATCAGCAACTACGCCCTTCCATCCCAGGAATATCCCGAGATCCTGGGGGTTTTGGGCGACCGGGCAGTGATTGAAAGCATGCCTGTCAATAGTGACTTTTCAGTGGAACAGATGGCGATTCTGCCGGATATCGCCGACAGCGGATTGGATACCGGGTTATATGCTGCCGACAGCGTCTGCAAGATCCCTCCACCGGATGGACTGTCCGTTGCTGCGCTGCAGAGCGAGATGCAGGCACCGTGCGGAGCACAATACAAACACACGAATACCGGTGAAACAGTGGATGTTTGGATGGGTGCGCCCCGATCGGGCCGGGCCGGTGATGCCCTTGTTGATACGTGGAGCGACCGGGTGGAGCATGCCGGCTATAACGCCACCGGTCGTCAGCGAGTGCGGACGCAGCGCGCCGTTTTCGAAGGACCGCAACTGCAGCGCGGTGACCGGGATGTCTGGATTCTGGGGCGCACCGACGGCCAACTGGTAGTGACGGTTTCCGGCCGACACGAGCTGGCCGTGGAGATTGTCACCAGCCTAGATCGTGGGCAGGAGGGCCTGGCTAGTTATGGCAGTGTTCGTCCTACTTTGTATGCCCTTCCTCACACCCTGCCGCCCGGCTGGGTGCTGGCCGGCGTGCTGACCCATCGGGTCGGGCCGGAATATGCCGCGGAAAAGGACCATGCCCGGTTCGCTCAGCAGATGGTGGGTCGGCAGTGTCTGCAAGCGACATTCTGGAATCCAACCCATGGCAAGATCCTGGAATACACGTATTTTTTCCTGCAAGATCGTTCACATGCACTGGCCGCGTATAATGACTACCGGGAGTTTCTCCAGGACCTGGAATCTCACGCGCTGCCAAACGATCTCTCCCCGGAGGAGAGGGTCCTTTTTGAGCGCATAAAATCTCAGAAGGTCCGTGTAGCCGGCACTGTCGGGCGTTATATAAACGCACTGCTAATGGAGGAACTTAACTATTTCAAGGGATTTTATATCGTCGCACTGGATCTCACCGAACGCGACGTCTTCCGGCAATTTCAGGACGAGTCCGTGAGTGAGGTCACCATACCGGATAACCAAGCACTGCTTCAGCAGTTTGCCGGATCAATGCAGATGTAGCGACGGGTACGGATGGATTGGTTTGTTCCTTTTTTAATGGGAAAGGGTGGGTCCGCAAACACACGTCATTGACCATACCATGAATGGGCCATACGTGATGAATCTTCTGAAAACAGCTAAAGGATGATGAGGCTTGATATCAGCATCCCGTAGTGGCGTTTTGTAATCAGAATATCTCCCACCGAGTTTATCAACGTGGTCATTAGACCAACAGTGATGAAAAGGACTGAACTCATTTGACTCATCTTAGACAGTTGCGAGCAACATTTGAAAACCGAATCGAGCAAAATCAAGGGTCTGCGCTGAAAAATTGCTGGTAATTACAAAAATGTAGTGCCACGAAAAAGTTGTGAACATTTTGATAATGGCTTTTCGATCGCCTAGATATCGTGGTTTGGAGGCGATCATGTACTTCCTGATTTTAAAAAACAATTTGCTCAATACCTGCAACTCGCGGAATCCAAGCAGGTCGATGGAAAACCCAGGCAAACCATGCTGCTGAACTTGGTTAAACTGGATGAAAACGTTACGACCATGAATCTGCTGGATTCACTGCTGTTCTCCGGGGTCGGATTCTCAGAGAAATTGGCGATCCTGCGGAGCATGATTAGACGGACGTACCCGTCTGCGACCGATCCGTCAACGGACCGGATCTGGTGTTTGGAAAACTCTGGAAGGAAAATGGCATCCAGTCCGTTTTACTGCATCTATTGAAAGGACGGAAATTCGTTTTTGATGTCGAACGGGCGATCGATATCACGGTCCTGCACCGCAGCATGGTATCCGGTTCCGATCTGTCCTGTGATGCTTGGCGTCGGAATCAGGATATTCCCGGCCAAAGCCGTTTGGATCTGCATCACTTCTATCAGGGGATAGAATGGCCGGGGGAATCCCTGGATGAGTGGAACGACAGCGATCCGTTTGATCAGCGGTATCGGACCTAAAAGATTGAGGAAATCCTGTTTCAGAAACGCAGGGACCTGTTTACCGGATTGGGTATGGCGTTTTTCGATACCACCTCACTGTGTTTCGAGGGTCAGGGTGGCCGGAAACGGGGGCAATTCAGGTTTAGTAAAGATTGAAAGTCGGATCGTCATCAGATGATCGTCGGGATGGTGATTGATGATCAAGGCCATCCAATTTACATACAGATGTTGCGCGGATCGACCACCAATGTGACGACCCCGAGTTCCAGGGGTACTAAAAAAAACCAGGAAAGCATCAAAGTGTATTCATCAGAATATTAGGAAGGGATCGAGAAGGGATCAGGTAATATCCGAAAAACTGATTATAACCTAAGTGGAATCAAAACCGCTATCGCTGTTGCGATCGTCTTCATCCATTTTCTATCTGCCCAAGATGCGTTTTATCTGGATAGTTTGATTAGACCATTTGGCATCATCCCATCGCATCCTTTCCAGAATCGATATGAAATCTGATTTCTGAAATGACGGGTAGAAATGACTGCCCTTGTATTCTAATCTTCTTTCTCTGAACTGAGCGATGATTCGATCCAGGGCTTGCTGATTTGTGCAGGCCACAACTTGAATAATGGCATTCCGCAGTGATGAATCCGCCCGTAGAACGTACCGACCTCTATCGAGAATTGAGACGGTCTTACCTGCCGGAACAAAGGTTTTTTGATTGTAACGATTAGGGAAATAAAAAAAAGAGTTTCCGTCGTTCTTATGAATAATGACACTCAGATAGGCAGGAATCGGACTCGTGCAAAAAATTTCAATTTTCTCACCCTGATGAAAACTGCCATTGCTTTTCATTTCAGTTTTGATCTGAAAGTGGTTGGGAATGATCCCGTCTATTGATTTCTGACGAGGTTTTCTGCTGTCACCAGCGACTCTTGTAGGTAATTTCCCGGATTCAGCCGTTTTACTTGATCCAGCCGTTAAATCCGTTCCATTTGTTTGTACCTGTTTTTCCAGGATAGCTTTCAGATTGCTTCGATAGACCTCCATTCTCTCCTCTGCCGAATCAATTGGAATCGTTTCCCAGAGTCTGGCTATGAAATCCAGATCGCTGTCTTTCCTCTTAAACCCGCAGCTCTCCTTGACACGATACGCGACTTGGCTTTCTTCGTACGAAAGAGATACGGAAAATGGATCCACATTGTATCCATGGGCATATAAGAGCAGCTTCAACGTGTAAAGATTGACATAATCGGGGTTGGTCTCCAATGCCCGTCTATAACTGAGAAGAATTTTCTCATTACCGCTGGACGCGGCACATCGGTGCCAGGGTACGTTAAAGAATTCACCCAGCAGGCGAACCAGAGCCAGTTGGGTTGCGGTTCGAACGGCCAGATGCCTTCCCTGGGTGAGATTGGTCGTTGAGGAGAAGCCCAGACCGCTGCCCTCGAACATTATTCCGAAATCGAACGATTTATCACTTTCAATCAGCTGGACTTTATAACTGACAGCCATCCCAGGCAATGCCTGCGATTTCTTAAAATCAACAAGATACAGATCGATAGCCATGGTTGTCAGTTTAATCTCGTCGCTATAATCGCCACCAAAGTCAAATTCATGTCCACGTTTTGAGAAGAGAATGTCCCCTTCCAGCTTGTCAAGGTTTCCGATTTTGGTATCGAATTCAGTAATTGCACCCCGGATCTCGAGATCACATGAGATACTCTCCACAGCATCGAAGAACCTTCGAGAGCCATTTGCATCAAGAAGTACATGTTCCGGGTTGATTCGCACAGCGCAAATCGGATCACCCATTCGAACGAGAGATGTCATGATCATCGCGGTAAAATCCGCTGGAAGTTTGTCGCTTGCAGTCATGTTTTTCATGCTAGCCACGTAAATGGAAAATATCTGATTGGCTGCATTCGGACTCGCGCGAAGCAGCTTTCCAAAACACTCGACAATCTCTGAGTACTGGTTGATATTCTGTACGGGAATTATGGCCTTGTCCGACGCATCTCTTTGCTTTTGAAGCATCGGCAGCGTCGCACAAGAAGACAGCAGCATGCATACGGTGAAAACCTGAACAATTCGCATTATCAGTTTCATACTCCCCTGTCCTCCTGGTTAAGCTATCATTGCCAGTGGAATGCACCCGCATCATTGCGGGTGCATCTCTATCACTTTCTCCGTACCTGGCATCCGGCACATCGTCACGCTTGAAGTCCAAAGTCCACGCTGAAACAGGTCGGTCATTCTCAGACTTTTGACCCCATTACTTTGCTGATCGGATTTCCAGTTGCTTGATAAGGATGATCGTATTCAGGCTGATCTTCCTGCGTACATCATCGGCATCAATCGTAATGGTTCCCAATTCCATGAGATGATCGCTTCCGGATTTTGAAGATTGAAGCTCCAAATAGGTCGGTGTGAATGTCTTGATCAGGTAATGTACGTTCCGGATCTTGGCATTCGGAGATTCAGACATCAGGGATCCATTAATCGAAGATCCTGTTTCAAGATCCCGCAACCCCTGAGAATCCGCAAAGATGTATAGATCCCCGTTGGCTGAGACTTCACCTGCATAATGTCGGGCGCGATTCTTGATTTTTAGCTGGGAATAGACGGACGGTTTCTCAATCACGAGCCCGTCATCGGCATGGATCATCACAGATGTCATTGCGATCAAAAGGATTATTGTAACATTTTTTTTCATTCGAGCGACCTCCCCTGAAGCTTTTTTCCCGGAATTGAAAACCATGACTTACTCGAAGCGAAATCCGCCAATCAGTACTTTGTTGTTATCTCCAACCACGCCTGCGACTCCATTGAGTGTGGTTTTCACAGCCACATTACCGGAGACTTTTGAGTTTTCGACGCGGACACCGCCAACCTGGATGATGTTTTTATTGCCCACAGCGATGACAGCACCATTGACGTTGGTTTCGTCTGAGATATTGCCCGTCAGTTTCGAATTTGACGCCTGAATGCCCCCAATCTGAAGATCGCAGCGGTCTCCGAGCACGCCAGCAACACCATTTAAGGTTACCTTCGAATCGATGTTGCCGGTCAGCTTGGTGTCCTCAAGGATCGCCCCACCCACCATGACTCGATTTCGATTGCCAATCGCTGCGGCCATTCCGTTCAAAACGGTTTCAAGATTTACGTTTCCATTTACCGCCGAGTCAATGAAATACCCCTCGCCGACCAGAACAAGGTTGTGGTTTCCAACCCCCAGAACGGCACCATTACCAGTCGTTTCGGAACTGTTATCCCCAGTCACGATGCTGTCGGCATTGGCGCAGAATCCTGCGAACAGTGCAACGCATAGTACTAAGGCTGCCTTGAAAATGGTTTTATACATGACTTCCTCCCTGGTTTGAACCTGTTGAATGTTTCATGACCGACCTCCTGGTTGTCAAAGAATCCCTCAAACACATGATTACAATCATTCGACGAAAAAGGCAAGTAAAAAAGCCGAATTATTCGCGACTTTTTAAACAATTCGGCTTTTTATCGCCTTTGATCGAGGAATCAGCAAGTCAACAACCAAGAATGGTTCGAATTATTTGCCCGATGAATTGATTTGATTTTGCCTTTCTGCTTACATTTGGTATACTGCTTTCAGTTGCGTGGTGTCATACTGGAGTTGCTCATGCCTTATTCACTGCTTAATGACTGGTTTGAAAAGATAGATACGCTGCTGGATACACGTGAATCTCAGGAGTATCAGCACGGAATCTTCCAACACCGTATGCCGTCAGCAGATAAAAGGCGGCATCTCGCGAATGGAATGCACAAGAAGTTTGGAATTATTGAATTGTCTCAGGCTTCATATCTGACCATGATTCCAGCAGATATCCTCACCGAATCTGGCATCGATCTGGAGCAAGAAGTGCAGGAATTGCTTCAGGGTTTTTATTCCCTGTTTAATCTTGATCCTGTTGGCTTCACAAATGAAGCGGCGTTTTTTACAGAGTTTCCCAGCATAAAGCAGTTCACATGCATCGCAATCCTTTATGTTGTCACTGTCCAGGAATACCTCGATCCCCGGGGCAGCCTGAGTGAATGGACGCATTCTTTTTTACAGGCGCCCGAAATGTTTGATGTAACCGAATACAGCCAGCAGATAACAGAAGCCGCTCAGTTTGATATACATGCTCTCTGCCAGATCATCTTGAAAATACTCGTTCCCTTGACTGAGAGACTTGGGCTTTGGCACGAAAGGAAAATTGCCAGGAATGCGTTTGTTGCCTTGAAGCATCCTGATGCTTTTAAGCTTTTAATAAATCTCGTGATGAACTCAGAAGCGATTTGCAAGCATTATGTAGAGATTGTAGAGGCTGAGATAAAGGGAGAACCACGTTGGCTTTGGAAAAAGATTGCATGGGAGTGGCGTCATATTGCAACGATATATGACAAGTTAACTGTGGATGGGTTTATGAATGAGAGTCCGGAGACAAAGCTCGGGCAGTTGATCCATGAATGTGGCTATGTATCGATTGTGTGTACGGGGGAGATAGAGCAATGCTACCGACTTTTGGGTCGGATTCATAAAAATTTTCGTTTCCGGAATGAACGAATCAGAGATTATCTGTATGGGTCTCAAAACTCCCCGTATCGCGCACTGCACACGCAAATTGAGTTGCGCCTATCCTCCGTCCCGGAGAGCAGACAATCGGTTGGCAGCAATCATGTCGTGACAGTGCGGCTGATTCCCGATGAGTTTGATTTACAACGTCATAAGACGGCTCAATTCTACCTTGGCGACAAGAGTTTGGCTTATCTCAAAGCTTCGGCACAAAAGGGATTTCATGTTTATACACCGAAGGGAAATGTGTATGAGAATCCAGCTGGAACCAATATCCTGCAGTTTGCGATGAAAATTCACAGGGCGTTTGTCGTTCTTGTTCGCGGTGCGATAATTAACGGAACCGAAGAAGTCGGGATATTCTATGTGTTGAAGGACGGCGATGAAGTCAGGTTGCTTCTTCGTGACAAACCGGAGCTTCTTCCCACGAACTGGTGCAATTCTGTTCCTGAATCCAGAATAACCTACATCTATGTGGCTGAGCGAGATGCGTTGAGACGCAAATTCACGCATTACGTTGAGGAGCAAGGCAAGAAATGGCTTCTGTCGCGACTGAAAGAAAAGGGATTTGACCGTATTGACGAGGAAACGCTTGACAAGGAGATAACGACGCTTCCACGCGCTGTAATCGACCGCTTTCCCATGTTGGAGAATGGGGAATTCAATATTTCAGGTAAACGGTTGATGTTCCATGAGTTGGGTTTATATGAGATGAGCGCAGATTACGATCCCCGAGTGTCAAGAATCGTATTCACGCCAGAGGACAGAGAATTCCTGCTTACCACCTTTGAAAAATATTTTTTTAAAGTCTTTGTCAAACAGGAAATCGAGTTCAACTGCATTCACTTTGCAAATGTAGAAGACATAGAATTCTGTTCAAGATGTCAGCCCAGTCCTGATTACCCTGCCATTGCAAGGATTCACGACGGTAAAGTTGAGATTCATATCAAGGATGGTATATGCAATTTAGGCGGTACACCGGTAAACTGGAGAAAGATCCTTTCAACCCGGCAGTTCTTCGTTGTTGAGACCCGTTTTCAGTCCGGTGCCGAGGTACTGATTCTTTCTGTATTCAGAGATCTGAATATCCCTGTTAATGACTTGATCTCCCGTCGTCTTGGTTATGACTTGGGGGTGTTGCGCCTTGAGGTTGAATTCATGAGTCCGCAACTGATTGGAAAAGCAATCAAACGGCTGGAACGCTTGGATTGTGTCAAAAAGGTAATCGGACCGGATCATTCTCAAACCTCTTTTCTTGAGAAATATCTTCCTCTTCGACGCGTCTCATCTAATCTTGAAGAGGAGGCGTTGGTATGTCCATATATATGCGGACCACCAATCACTGAAGATGCACGGTTTTATGGTAGACGGGACCAGATCGCTACCCTGAATTTCTTCTTTTCCGAAGCGATGGGTGCAAACGCAAATCATGGGATATCTGTTTTCATAAAAGGTCGGAAACGCATAGGCAAGACATCTCTGGCAATGCAGTTTTTCAGAAAGATTAAAGCAGAGCAACCGATGCTCACCATTACTGTCTATAAACATACGCAATACAAGGAAACGTGGAGTTCTGTTTTCAGTAACATAATGAGGGATTTATCATCCAAGGCTAATCTTCTGAGTGATCAGTTGTCGCTTGGCTTCAAATTTGATCCTGACGATGATCCTGCCAGCATCCTTACGAGATTGCGATCGGTGAAGCCGATTCCACCAAGAATTGTCATTGCTGTTGACGAAGCCACGTATCTTTTCAGATGTGCGTCAAAATCCGAATCAGAAATAAAAAAACTGATCCGGTTTGCCCAATTGACGGAATCGATTCCAGGGATAATGATCATCTGGATTGGCACGGTTGTTCCATTTCTAAATTTCCCCAAAGAAATCATCACAATCATCGAAAGATCCCAACCGATTCCTGTTAAATGTTTGACCATACAGGAGGTTCGGGATCTAATGTACGCCACGAAGCTCTCAAATACCCGCATTCGAACAGAAGACTCTCTGATTGACGAGATTTATCGCTTGACCCTCGGCTTTCCCTACTGGATCGCCACTCTAGGCAATGAGATGTGGGTGACAGCCCGTCAGACATCGAGATATGACGTGTTTTTCAACCTTGGACATCTACAAGGTGCGTTGCCAACATTATCGAAATTGATTTCTAATCTGACCATCACAGCACCTGATCATTTTACGTACAATCAGATAACCGAACCATTTAAGAAAGCGATAATACAGTATCTCGTTTCGATTCAAAAACCCAGTGTGCCATCAGCCGATTTAATCGACAAAATGAAAGAAAAATATAATATCTCGGATATACAGGACGCGATAAACGAACTGTATGAGCTGAATGTAATTGATTATGATAGTTATGGTAGATTATCGCTGACGACTCCTTTGATACGCGATAATTTTTTGCCCATAGCATCTAATGCCAAATGAGGTCGATATTATTATGGAATGTGATTTTCTTGTCTATAACAACCTTCTAAACGAGATCGAAAACAATCCCAGCGCGTATTTCCTTTATGGAGGAAGGGGCGTCGGGAAAACCATTTTCTTAAAGGCATTGAATATATCTTTAAGCAAGAAACATGGTAAGGGTTATACTAGTTACATCGATCAATCGTGCTGTCTGTGCAAAAGAAAATCGGATCTCAAACCCGAAGATTTGTTTAAAGGTAAGGCTATTTTAATTGATGATTTCCCCAAATTATTCACTTGTGTAATTGGGTCGTGGCTAAAAAAAGCTGTGGATGAAAACCCGAACAGACTCATCGTTGTAACGTCCAGGCTCTCTCCAGGCGAATTAGTTCTCCACAATTATCTGCGGGAACAGTTTGAATTATCGGATAAAGACATA
This sequence comes from candidate division CSSED10-310 bacterium, assembly GCA_016927515.1. GTDB lineage: Bacteria > CSSED10-310 > CSSED10-310 > CSSED10-310 > CSSED10-310 > JAFGMN01. Next base: position 17,858 of record JAFGMN010000299.1, read on the forward strand.
CTAGAGCTTTCAGACATTACGGATGCGTGTTTTAATTCTCGTCTTCTATTCCCCGGAAGTTATGGATGGAAAGACACCCTTGCTAATTACCTGTTTAAAAAACTTGATATGACTAGCAGATCGTATCGTGCTCTATTCATGGAAGAGATAACGTCCATGGCAGGAGCTCATCCGAGTCTCCTGTCACCGATTCTCGAAATCATCGCTCGACGGGTTTCTGAAACCGAAAATCCCATGACCTCGCCCGATTGGAATGAAGAAATAAATCGAATGCGAATTCAGAAAATGCTTGCAGATGTTCGCTATGATGCGGCAGAAAAGAAGATAAAAAGCGGACTTCAAACTCTGAAAAAAATAAAACCAGACGTGATGGATACACTTATCAAACTCGCCAGGGGACATGAAGTCCAGGATGCGGTAAGAATTGCGCCTCTGAAGGATACCGGTTTAATATACGATAACGAGACGACACATACATACAAGGTTTCAGGGCGATTAATCGCAAGCTGGATTTTGGCGTTGTCCGATGAAACGGAAACCACTCTCAAACAACAAGCCCAACCTCAAAGCAGCGAAGAAGTGACAGTCCATCCTCATAGCCGCAAAATAGTCTATGTATCAGGAAAAACCCGGTATGAGGTCATTCTAAACCCGGGAAACTGGCAAATGTTCCAGATCATTTATGAAAACCAAGGATCTCCGATTTCATTTGACGGTCTGAAAGAAAAAGCGAATAAGAGCGAACTGGCAACCCGTTCAGCCATCCAGAGGCTCCTGGTTTTCCTGGAAAAAAGTAACCTGTCGAACTTGATAGTCAACGTGTATGGCGAGGGATACCGTATCAATCCTCAATATACAACCAGTAAAAGCCTTGATTGAGAAATCGAGGTAAGGTTCACGTGGGTCGATCCACCCGGAGGGTTTTTAGGATTTCTCTCTGCTTTTGCTGATTTCCCTCAGGATGGTCTGACCGGTGATCATCTCAATCTGGCGATTCAGTTTAAGTTTATCGAGAAGCTCTTTGACTGAATTCTGTTGAAGATGTTTGCTGTCCCGAATCCAATCCAGTAATTCCTGATAAGCTTATTTAAAACCTGACGATGAATAATAAGCAAACACGAACCCACCCGCATGTCAGTACATCCCGATTTTCCATTGACAGGTTTCCCGAAAACCGGGAATACAGATTATGTTGACCTGTGATACGTTTTGTACCGGTTTTGCAAGGAGGTTCATTGTGAATCGCACAACGATAAAAACCATCGGTGTGATCGCCTGGGTTGTATGGCGCGCTCTGTCTGTACTCGCCGGAAGCGGAAACACCGAACGATATATCGAGCCCGATCTGATTCAAACGCTGCAAACCGACGGCAGCGCCACGTTTTTTATCGTGCTGAGCGATCAGGCGGACACCGGTGAGGCCCGGTTTTTGACCTCCAAGCGCGAAAAAGGACGGTTTGTCTATGACAAGTTGACCAGGCACGCCCGGCGGACCCAGTCCGATTTGATCCGCCTGTTCGAACAACACAACGCCGCGTATACGTCCTATTGGATTACAAACATGCTCCTGGTGGAAGGCGATATGGAGCTGTTCCAGAGATTGATTGATCGGGATGATATTTCAGCTATGTACCTCAACCGGAAGTTCAGGGCGGACCTGGGCTGGGACGATGAACCGCCGGTCGCGGAGACTTCGCCGATGGCACCTGCTGATGGAACTCCCGATGGATCTTCCGATGCAAGGCCCGATGGAACACGCGAACCGGAATGGAACATTGCCCGGGTGCATGCGCCGGAAGTGTGGAATTATTTTAATGTCAAGGGGCGCAATATTGTGCTGATGAGTAACGATACCGGCGTTGAATGGGATCATTGGGCGCTGATCGATCAATACCGCGGCTGGAACGGAACCACGGCGAATCATGACTATTGCTGGTTTGATCCGACCGGTGCCTTTCCGGATGCACCCGGGGACGACCGGAGCCACGGAACCCATGTTACGGGAACGATGGTGGGTGAAGACGGCACGGCTAATATCGTTGGAGTTGCACCGGAAGCGCAATGGATTGCATGTAAAGTCATTGATTGGATGGGTGACCTCGAAATCGCCTGGGCACATGCAAGTTTTGAATGGGCCCTGGCACCCACGCGAATCGGCGGCAGCGATCCCAATCCCGATATGGCGCCGCATGCTATCAACAACTCATGGGGCGTGCACGATTCGACATATCCGTACTTTGAAACAGATGTGCAGAATTGTGTCAACGCCGGAATTTTCGTTGCCTTTGCCGCCGGGAACAGCGGTCCCACCTGCGGCACGCTGTCACCGACATCCGGTTACATGAATACCTGCGCCGTGGGTTCCTCGAGCATTGATTACCTGGTATCGGATTATTCCAGCCGGGGTCCCGGGTATTTTTATCCCGGCATCACGAAACCCGATGTGACCGCACCGGGGAAATCTGTCCGATCCACCATTCCGGGCAACACGTACGGCATCAAATCCGGCACATCCATGGCCTGCCCCCATGTGACGGGACTCGTCGCCCTGCTGTGGGAGGCAGAACCGGATCTCATCGGCAACGTGGATTATACCCGGTGGATCATTGAAACCTCGGCGTCGGCAACAATCGATGACCAATGCGGTTCCGGCGATCCGCCCAACAACGTCTACGGGTACGGCGATATCAACTGCCACAATGCCGCCGCCATCGCCATGGTGTTCCCAACACCGGTACCCACGGCGACACCCGTGCACACCGCCACGCCGCTGTTCACGCATACGCCGACCCGGACACCCACACCCACGGGATTTCTCTATGTTCCATCCCAGTATTCAACGATTCAGGCCGCCATCAATGCCGCCCAGGATGGGTACACCATCATCATCGCCGACGGGATATACTCCGGTACCGGCAATACGGACATCAATACCGATGGGAAACGCATCACCATCGTTTCCGAAAACGGTCCCGGGAACTGCATTCTCGATGGTGAAAACGTCAACGACCGGCGGGCATTCCGTATCAATCAAGACGAAACCCGGGATACGATCATCCGGGGGTTGACCATTCGCAACATGCTCCGATCCGGCAGTTATGGTGCCGCGCTCTATATCACCGGTTCGTCACCAACCATCGCCGATTGCATTTTCTCAGCGAATGCCGCCGGGAACGGCGGAGCCTGTTACATCAATGACAGCGCTGATCCCCTCATCACCGGGTGTGTATTCGATGCGAATGCCTGTGCATATACCGGAAGCGCGATCGGTATCAGCAACGCCAATGCCGATGTGACATGCTGCCTGTTCATCAACCATCCGGACGAATGCATCGAAGTTATTGGAAGCACGCAATCGGGCATCAGCATTCTCAACAGCACCATCACCGGTAACACGATCGGAGTAAAAAGCGCATCGCCTGCCATTTTCATTCACAATTCAATCGTTTGGGGAAATACGACAAAAAACCTTGATGAGACAATGTTCAATTTCAATGTTACCTACTCCAATATCGGCAGCAACAGCGACGGCCATCCCGGCACGGGTAATATCGATGCCGATCCGCTGTTCGTTTCGGGCAGCAAGGGCGACTACTACCTGTCGCTGTCGCCGCTGAGCCCGTGCATCAACTCCGGTGGCGACGCTGCAGTGGACGTGTGTTCATTCAACGGCGAATCCACCGTCTGCATGAGTGATCTCACGACCCG
>JAFGMN010000300.1 GCA_016927515.1 candidate division CSSED10-310 bacterium
CTGAAATTGCGTTCCGGGCTGCTCTGACTGGCCATTTGGTTCTTGCAACCCTTCATACAAACGACTCCATCAGTGCGATTGAGAGACTCATTGATCTCGGGCTGGATCCCCCAATGATCGCTTTGGGCCTTTCCGGCATCATCGCTCAATCATTGGTACGGAAAATATGTAAAAATTGCCGCGAATTTTATTCTCCGAATGTCCATATTCAGCAAATACTGGGACTCACGTCAATGAAGAATCTTACGTTTGCACGAGGAAAAGGATGTGAGGAATGTAATGGAAAAGGAACCAAAGGACGGATTGGAATCTATGAAGTTCTGATTATATCGGAAGAAATTCAGAAGCATATTGCGTTAAATCGACCGTATGATGAAATTAAAAAAGCCGCGATTCTGGAAGGATGGCATCCCCTTCGGTTTTCCGCTGTCCGGAAAGTGCTCCGACACCAGACAACAGTTGAAGAAATAATCGGCATGCTGCACTGATAAGGACGAGAAGGACACTAAAATGAATGCGCAATTCGACCATTACCTAATCATCGATGATTCAAAGATATCCCGGCAAGTTCTTGCCAGCGCTCTGACAAAACTGGGAGTCAACCAGCAAAGTGTTCTTCAGGCGGCATCAGTTGATGATGCCGAAGCGCAATGGAACGTGCTTGACAAGACCCACGGAATTGTCTTTCTGGATATTATTCTGCCCGGACACGGGGGTGGATGGGGATTGTTGTCGCGTTTTAAAAAAGAGTGGCCCGATGTACCGATCATCGTGTTATCCAGCCGGTCGGATTCACAATCGGTTTTTCAAGCGCGCGATCTGGGAGCATCGTATTATTTGATTAAACCGTTTACGATTGAGAAGTTACAATTAGCTCTTCAGAAACTGGCAGCACGGAAGGGGGAGTTTCCTGGAAATCTTTCGCGGATCGGGGGAGATGAATAAATGGGAAGCGCCGGGTTCAATCAACCGGTTGATAATACTGGGAACCGGATACTTATCGTTGAGGATAATGCAATCAATCAGAGGGTTGTGACAAGCATTTTGCAGAAAAACAACCTTCAATCAGATCTGGTATGCAATGGTGCGGAGGCACTGGCGGCAATTACTGAAAAGCAATACGACCTGATCCTGATGGATTGTCAAATGCCTGTTCTCGATGGCTACGAAGCAACTCGGCAAATCAGGATTTTTGAAAAACAGACGGGCAACAGGCGCACACCGGTTATCGCACTGACTGCACACGCGATAAAAGGCGATAGAGAAAAATGCCTTGCTGCAGGAATGGACGACTATCTCTCCAAACCGTTTACACCTGCCGATTTGGTATCGATAGTAGACAAATGGCTCAGGAAATCTCCATCGTATCCGGATCAATAACATGACACACACGTGTCCAATCCATCCGTATCACTCACGCATTTATGATGCGTAACGAACATGGGATATCAACCTGTCACCCTCATCAAGAATACGATACCGTGCTGCAAGATGCATGCGGTTTCCTTAAATCCTGTTCGACTATTTCATCCCGGGAATCTCATTTAGAAACCTGTCAAGAACTGCGGAAAGCACATCCGGAGTGACCGGTTTGCTGATGTAGTCATCCATTCCACTTTCCAAACATCGCTTTCGATCACTCTCCATCGCGTGCGCCGTCATTGCAATGATCGGAATCCTCCCTGTTCCGGTTTCCATTGTTCGAATCTGTGCCGATGCTTCATAACCATCCATCACAGGCATCTGGCAGTCCATCAGAATCGCATCAAAAGTGGACTTCCGAACCGCTTCAACGGCTTCCCTGCCGTTTGCAACAACCACGGCACTGAATCCCGCCTTTTCTAAAATCCGGAGAGCGACTTTTTGGTTTATGACATTGTCTTCAGCAAGGAGAATTCTTTTTTTACTACGACTCCTCTCACGGACAGCTTTTTCTTCTTCCGCTGAAAACCGGGTATAAAACACTGTCGCCCTATCGTCCTTGGATTTTTTACTGTTAAGAACGGAAATCAGGCAGTTGAAAAGTAAAACAGATTTTACCGGTTTCGTGAGGTAGCCTGAAAATCCAAGTGCTTTAACCCGCGCAGCATCACCCCGCTGACCAATGGAAGTCAAGATGAGCAAACGAGTCCGTCCCAAATCCGGATCGGACAGAATAATTGATCCCAGTTCCTCACCGTTCATTCCCGGCATCATCATATCGATAATGACAATCTCAAATGGGTCTTTACCGATATACGCTTTGCGCATAACCGCTAAAGCTTCTTCCCCACACGTCGCACTTGCACTGCGAACCCCCCATTGATTCAGATAAATAGATAATACACGAATGTTGGTCTCATTATCATCGACGATCAGGATTTTTCTTCCCGTAAGGGATACCCTCGGTTCAAACTGACGGGGAGCCGGCCGGGTTTGTTTTTGAAGCGCGACTGAAAACCAGAATTTCGATCCCTTTCCCGGCTCGCTCGTAACGCCAATCTCACCTCCCATCATTGTCGAAAGCTTCTTGCTGATTGCCAAACCAAGTCCCGTCCCACCAAAACGCCTGGTCGTGGATGCATCGACTTGCGTAAACGCCCCGAAAATTGATTCCAAACGATCATGGGGAATGCCTATACCCGTATCTGAAATCGAAAAACGGATGATAGCTGTGCTATCCGTTTCGGTGTCCAATGATACTCGAATAAGGATTTCACCCTGATGCGTAAATTTTATGGCATTGTTTCCTAAATTCAGAATGATCTGCCGGAGACGCCCCGGATCACCGGTCACATACGTCGGAACGTTCTCCTCGATGTAATAGACGAGTTCAAGCTTTTTCTCTTCCGCTTTTGCAGCCAGGATATCTACGGACTCCTGTACAGCAACATTCAGATCAAAATCGACGCATTCCAAGTCCAACTTCCCGGCTTCTATCTTTGAGAAATCCAAAATGTCATTGACAACGGATAGCAAGGCTTCACCGGATATAAGTATGATGTCCAAATACTCCTTCTGCTCCGATGTAAGTTTCGTTTCCGCAAACAAATTCGACATTCCAATGATTCCATTGAGAGGCGTTCTGATTTCGTGGCTCATCATCGCCAAAAACTGACTCTTTGCAATACTCGCAGACTCCGCTTCAGCCAGAGCCTGCTCCATTATAGCCTCTGCTTGACGTCGCTTTTCATTCTCCGTTTCAAGTTTTTTCCGCGAAACTTCCAGCGCTTCTATCGTCCGATGAAGCTGATCAAGCGTCACTCCGGCCTCTTCCATTGAAACTCTAAATTCATCACGAGTGGATAGCAGATCAATACTTTGATCAATAACTGAAAAATCATCCAGGTCGTAAAGCTGAAGATCCTCCGGTGAACACACATCGGCGACTGCCACCATGATAAAACCATCCTCAACAGCAATCCATTTTCCTTTTATTTTGCACTCGATACCGGATAACTGAATCAGGTATTCGGTCACCTCACGTTCATCGGCGTTAATCGCATCCCTGGAAAGCTGTCGACAATCCGGGTGATAAGATATTAAATCGGAAGCATTTGCATGCAATATGCCGGGAAAGTGAGCATGCATTCTGTCGCTGGCCCAAACAATTCTCAATTCAGGATCCACCACCAAAATGAATGGAACAACACTCGTCAGTTTTTCCGGATCAATCCGGACAAGTTTGCTCTTCCCTCTCATGGAAACTTAATCTCCATGCGACACTCATCATCACCCTGTATCATGCATGAGTGTTTTATGACTGTTAACTCCTCCTGAAAATAGACGCCAACCCCCTGAATCAATCCTCGTAAGACCGAACAGAGTTTTCTGGGAGATTTATAGTGCATCAGTAAGTTTCCATTCTGAAGATCCGTACACTTCAACTCGGGTGGGTGTGCATTGGGAATGTTACGCGTGGCAATCCGATGAATTTTGTCCATGTTTTTTAGAAAACTCCGGGAGTTCCTGCCCGCAATCTCGAAAAGAGTCGGATATGCCCGTCTCCCTGTATTGGAAACCCAAAACTTTCCGAAGTCTGACATGAGATCATCGACAGGTCGATTCAGGATGATTACAGCCGCAACAAAGAGATCTTCAGTCAATTTATCCGGATAATCCTCTGCAACGGAAAACAAGATCGAGGGACATTGAGCTTGAAGTCTGACACGATTCCAGTTTTCCGATCCAAATTGATACTCAATGAAATCCTTGATTCCCTTATTAATGATTCCTTTCATGATACGCATTCCTTTTTCATTTCGATTCCCGTCCGATCTGGTTCCCGTCACGATGCTTCTTGTTAAGAGGCTTATTTTTTCAGCCTTTTCATCAAAACATCGCTGGCAGATGATACTGATAGAGATTATACCGGTATTTGTATGGTATTCGCAAGGCGTGATTGGCAGGATCCACTGACCGGAAAACATTCGTTTCAATTGATACAGGTAATCTGTTACTGTGTGAGTTTGTGTATAATACGCGACCATCTGTCATGGCGCATATCCGGGACATTATCGGAACTTTACACCTTTTTTCCGAAAGAGTGACGCATGGCGTGCACGTCGCGAAATGAATCGTCTGGCGGGAGCCGGTGTGTCCGGTGGGTACTATCGTGAAGTCCATTGTGAACCGGAAAACAGTCGATCCACCACATCTGGCGAATGTGAGCAAGTTCTCTAAGCCGTGACAAATCAACTGTCAAGAACCTCCCGAACCTTTCCAGTAAGATCGCGTTTCGAAAATGGCTTAGGAAGAAAGTTAACCCCTTCCACCAGAACACCATGATGCGCTATGACATCAGCTGTATAACCTGACATAAACAAAACCTTCAATTGGGGATGCTCTTTTAACAGCGCTTCGGCCAGTTCACGTCCATTCATCTTCGGCATCACAACATCCGTGATCAGCAAATGAAGATCGGAAATTTCCTGCATCGTCCGGATTGCCTGTTCAGGTTTTGACGCTTCAATAACCACGTAACCCTGCTGTTTGAGAATATGACTTGTCAGCTTCAGGATTGACACTTCATCCTCAACAATCAGTACCGTCTCACCTTTTGCCGACACATGTTCACGCAATTCCGCCTTCATTCCTTCAGAATCCGATTCTTCGATTAAAGGGAGATAAATCTTGAACGTCGTTCCGATTCCAGGGTCTGCAGTGACAGCGATAAACCCACTGTTTTGGTTGACAATTCCATAAACGGTCGACAAACCCAGACCCGTTCCCTCTCCGACGCCCTTGGTCGTAAAGAATGGTTCGAACAGTTTATTCAATGTCTCCCTGTCCATCCCACAACCATTGTCACTTACCACCAACAAAACGTAATCACCCGGAATAGAGATTTTATCTGTCTTGCTATTCTTTTCAATTTTTACCCGATGCGTTTCAATGGTGATCCTGCCCGCTCCCCCTATGGCATCCTGCGCATTGACAATTAAATTTGCAAGAATCTGGTCAATTTGCGACGAATCGATATACACCTGCATAATGCCATAACCAGGACGCCAGATAAGTTCAATATCCTCATTAATCAGACGGCGAAGCATTTTGAGCATTCCCTCAATCACTCCATTCAAATCCAGCAATTTGGGTTTGATAATCTGATGGCGAGCAAAAGCCTGCAATTGTCTGGTAATTTCTGCGGACCGTCGTCCGGCGTTAAGAACTTCCATCAGGTCTTTCCGCAGTGAGTCGTCCATTGTTTTTCTATCAAGCGCTAACTCTGTGAATCCGATAATTACGCTGAGCATGTTATTGTAATCATGGGCAACCCCACCGGCTAAACGTCCGATAGACTCCATCCTTTGCGCAGTTACCAGTTGTTTTCTCAACTTTTCCTTTTCCAGTTCAGCAAACTTGCGATCCGATATATTTCGCGTCACACCCTGTAAACCCGCAATCGCCCCATTCTCATCCAAAAGCGCTTTTCCGGTAATTTCTACATGGATCGGTTCTTTGCTTTTCTTCAGCATGATAGCTTCAAATGCAATACCTGTGTCGAAAGAAAAATTCTTTTGCACATTCATAACTATTGTTGACATTTTTTCGAAGTTTTCCTGATCGCAATGGTCTCTCAGATTTGTCCCTACCCATTCCTCCACCGTCCACCCGGTCATTTTTTCTACAGCCGGATTGATGTATTGAAAGGTCATGTTCATATCCATCAACCAGATACAATCCACAGTATTGTCAGCCAGCAGTTTAAACTTCCTTTCGCTTTCCGATAAGGCCTCTTCCGCCTGTTTTCGATCTGTAATATCCGAAAAAAGCAAACAAAACAGACCGTCTGCCAATCGATTGATGGTTACTTCAAGATACCGACTTATTGAATCGAAAAATGTTTCGATATGTAATGGAACACCGGAACGAACAACTTTGCAGATTAAATCCAACAAAGGAGCTTGCTGTACGCCGTACAATACGGATGCCGGTTGATTCAGAGCCTGCTCCTTCCGGATTCCCATTATGTGCTCGAACGATGGATTCACATCGAGAAAAACGAAATCGACTGCTTTTTCGTTCTCAATGACCAATTCCCCGATGCAAAAACCAAAAAGCATGCTGTCAAATAGTAATCGGAATCGCTTTTCACTCTGAACCAGGGCTACTTCAGTCTTTTTGAACTCAGTCAAATCCATAATGCTTGAAACGATGCATCTATCTTCCTCAAAGGTGATGAGTGATGCGTAGAATAAACCAGGAAGAGCAACTCCGGATTTTTGACGAAACCACAATTCGCGGCCGTATACCATTACATTTTTAAGCAGATCACTGATGACGCGTTCGCGATCCTCCGGATTCACCCAGAGATTCAGGTCGAGCGATGTTGACGCAAGAATTTCTTCCCGCGAATACCCGGAAATCGAGCAAAAGGCTTCATTCACATCCAGAAATTTGCCATCAGTCAACCGTGTAACGGATATTCCATATGGTGAATTGTGAAAAGCGGCAAAGAACTTGTTCTCGATTTCCGCCCACTGCCGCTCTTCATGGCGAAGCGCTGTAATGTCCAGCATGACACCAACGATTCCAACGTCTCGATCGACCGCTTCGCGATAGGCTGATTTGTATAAAACGACCTCCCTTTCAATACCATTTGAATCTGTGAATTTTCGCTTGTATCCGGGGTTGTTACCGAAACTCAACAAATCTATGCTGTTATCTGCTGAATCATTACCCGGATCGTCTTGCCACCCATCCGGAAGAAGTTCCCCTGGGATATCTGCCCTGGCATCACCAATCGCTGCCTTGAATGCGCGATTAAAAATGCAGATCTTTCCCCTTTTATCCGTAGCGAACATCGGTATTGGCAGCGCGTCCATTAATGAAGCCAAAATCCGGCTTTGCATGGCAGGCTGCCATAATTCGACATCCTGTCCATACGATCGGGATGGACCCCGATCGCCCACCGAATCACCGGATTCAAGCCCGCTATGAATTTCTTCTTCACCTTCACGTTTGTCTTCTGTCTGATTATCACATCGAGTACGCCGAAGCTCACGTAAAGCGGACTCGGCAACTTCAAGACGATGCCTTAACTCATCGATCGTACAATCCGATCCAGTTTTTCTTTCGGAATTCAAAGTCATGGAGACGCCCTCCTTCTCCAATCCGGTCCAAAACGGGTCCTCACATAACAGGTATCATTATATCGAAACGAACACTCACATGGCCAGAACCTCGCGCACCTTTATAAGAAGATCCCGATTCGAAAAGGGTTTCTGAATAAAGTTGATTCCCTCATCAAGAATTCCACGATGTGCGATGACATTGGCGGTATAACCCGACATATACAAAACCTTGAGCTCCGGAAACCTTTTTTTAAGATTCTCTGCCAGTTCTCTCCCATTCATCTCCGGCATGACAACATCGGTGATCAAAAGGTCGACTCGTCCAGAATGATCTTCAAGAATCGAAATCGCCATTTCAGGTGTCGATGCCGAAATGCACGAATACCCTTTTTCTTTCAAAATTCTGCCTGTCAATTTGAGGATAGATTCTTCATCTTCAACAACAATGATCGTTTCTCCTTGACCAACGGGGATTTCTGTTTGTTTTTTCGATAATGGTACACTTGCGCCATTGGTGCTCACAGGTAAGTAAATTTTAAAAACCGCACCATTTTCTGGCTCGCTATACACACTGATAAATCCGCTATTCTGTTTAACAATGCCCAGTACCGTTGACAGACCGAGACCGGTTCCTTCGCCAGCCACCTTGGTGGTGAAAAACGGTTCAAAAACATGATTCATTGTTTCCTGATCCATCCCGCAACCTGTATCACTCACAACTAATCTCACAAATTCACCGGGCATAAAATGTGGATTAATTACACAGTAACCATCATCAATCTCCACACGACTTGTTTCAATCGTGATTTTTCCTACTCCCCGAATGGCATCCCGGGCATTGATGCATAAATTTGCCATGATCTGATCGATCTGGGAGGGATCCATCATAACCGTCATTGCGCCGTGGCCCGGTAACCACAACAAATCGATGTCCTCACCGATTAGCCTCCGCAACATCTTGAGCATACTTTCTACGATCTCATTCAGATCGATTCGCTCCGGACGGATCGTTTGTCTTCTGGCGAAAGCCAGCAGTTGACGCGTAATCGTTGTAGAACGCTGCGCTGCACTTAATATTTCTTCGAGATCTCCACAAATCGAATCTTCCGATTGCACTTTACTTCGCGCCAATTCAGTAAAGCCGATAATAACGCTAAGCATGTTATTGTAATCGTGTGCGACACCGCCCGCTAAACGACCGATGGACTCCAGCCTCTGTGCCTGGATCAGTAGCGCCTGGAGTTTCTCTTGCTCAGCCTCCGCGCGTTTTCGTTCCGAGACATCCGCAAAAACGATGGCAATCAAACCCTCTTTCTTGGCTGTATGACATTCAATGAATCGATATTCTCCGTTTTTACAGGCAACGCTGGATTCCATCGGCATGATCGCAGCGCCAGTGCATTCGAATTCATACACCGCTTGATACCATTGTCGACTGATCCGATTCCGGTCTCCCTCGTTTGGAAAAATCAAGAACCAAAGGTTGTGCAGGCATTGAATGTCCTTCGCTTCATAGCCAAGTATCTCAATAAAACACGGATTCACATACAGAACATTTTCCGATTCATCCATGATAATGATACCCAGTGGAGCTAATTCTGCAAACATCCGGAAACGCGCTTCGCTATGACTCAGCCTCTTTTCGGTTTCCACCCGATTGATGGCCACCGCGACAAGATCTGCAACAGAAGCCATCAGATCAATCTCCTCAGGCATAAATGAAGCGCGGGAGCAGCATCCAAACGCGAGTGTTCCGATGAGCTGATCCTGGATCATCAGTGGATGACAACAATATGCTTGAAGACCAAGGGATTTCATTTTTGCAGTGATCGGCTCGTTACAATCCTGGATAGCTTCACAAAGAAAAGGTTTTCGCTCCTTTGCACTCCGCCCACCAATACTTGATCCAAAGGTAATCCCGCCAATCTCCCGTGCTTCGGTCTCTTGTATCCCGGCATATGCATTCAAATATACAGTCTCTTCGTCGATATTCACCAGATAGTTAAGAAAAATCTGACACTCCATGAAAATCATAATTTGCTGACTGAGTTCAAATACCAGTTTTTGGGGTTCAACACTTCGAAGAAGGCGGGATGCGGTTTCGGAAAGCAATTCGTTTCGCCGTAACAACCATTTCAGTCGATTTTCATACACTTTGCGTTCCGTAATATCGACGGCAGCCCATAATATTCCAACAACCGTTTTCCGGTCGTTACGAACAGGAGCTACCGACAAACTGATCGAGATGGGCGAACCATCCCGCTTTAATCTGACGAGTTCCTTTTCCAGGAAACCACCTTCCTGCACGACCTGTTTTCGCACTTCCTCGAACTCACCGGACCGGTTTACATCTGCAATAGGCAAATGGCTTCCTATAACCTCCGCCGTTCGCCAGCCGAATATCCTTTCCGCAGAATGATTCCAGCTCAGGACTATTCCGCTCAAATCAGTCGTAAAAAGGGCTACGGGTGTACATTCAATCATAGCCCGGTGAAATTCTTCGTTTCGTTGGAGAATTGCCTCAGTCTGTTTTCGTGTCGTTACATCAACGATATTCGTGAAATAGTAAAGTGGATTTCCGTTCGAATCGCGAAGTAGAACAATATTCACATCACCCCACAGAAGCACACCGCTTTTGTGAATGAATTGCTGCTCAAAACGGGTCGATTGGGACTGACCGTTCAATAAGTCTGTCATTCGGGCCTGAACATCTTCTACCGATACTTCTGGTGAAAATTCAAACCATTTTTCCCCTGTCAGTTCTACAGCGGTGTAACCGAGTAAATCCGCAAAGGCCTGATTGACAAGGATCTCACCGGAAAGGTAGGTAATTATTTTTGCCACGTTGGCTGCCTCGAATACGTATTGGAAGCAATCCTGACCATCCTTGAGTTCTCTCGTTTTTTGGCGGATTTGTCTTCGAAGCATCCACGACCAGGCAAATGCGACAATCAAAACCACCAGTAATGGGATGGTCACGTTTCGAGACAACATTGTGAAAAAATCCAGCTCTTTCTGACCCAATCCGAGCCATTTGCTGTACATCTTGCGGTTTTCATCTCGCTTTTCATTTGTTTTCAATTCCCCGCCCGGTTGCGAAAGCAACGTTTCTTGCCCATTTCGCGTTGCGAGGCAGTACGCCATTACAGCTAGAGGTTTCCGATCGAGTTTCAGATTGGACCGCCCGATTGTTTTGATGCGATACCGTTCGTGTCTTCTGGAAACCAGCGCACACGCATGTTTACCGTCTACACGCTTTTGCAGAACGTCTTCCGGGTCATTGGACGTTGCTGTCAAAACTTCCAAACCATTCTGAATGACAAAATCATGAAGCTTAATACCGCGCTCCACTACGATCTTTTCCCCTGCTGGGAATTGAACATCCTCTGGAGAAAAACCTTCGCCTGTTCGATGGACACAGACACGGTAGTCTGCCGGGTTTCCGATGTGGTTGAATGTGCCATCCTCTTTTCCATCTTCATTACCGATACTGAAAGGCAGGTAATTGGAACCCATGCTGGCACCAGCCATTGACAGGTCGTTTTCAATAATCCCTGAAGTTGAGGCAGAGGTGATTGGAAAGCCGTTCAGAAACAAGCAAAAAAACATAAAAATCATATGATTTACAAAAAAACGTGAACCTGCAGGGCTCATTACCGGCCGCACACCCATTCGTTGCAGCACTTCCTTTCGAGGTTGACTACCCGGCAAAAGCTCCCCTAGACGACTCGATTGAATAATATATCTTCGTGTGATTTTGCTGACTCCTTCCGCATTCGCAATAACTCTCCCGATTATCGCTCACTTTGTTTTCAGCGTTTCTGGGTTATTCATGAGAGATCCTTGAGACTCGAAATATCAGAGTTCCATTCAATTTCCAAATGCGCTTCCTGCGATGACGGTGAAAAAGTAACTCTTAGGCCCATCATCCGAATCGATAATCTGAGCCTCATCGGCAAATGTTGTTGAAACGCTATTTCAAGCA
>JAFGMN010000301.1 GCA_016927515.1 candidate division CSSED10-310 bacterium
GGAAACTCGGTGCCGATACCGTTTTCTGCCAAAGCGTGCTCGCCTACCAATGCTCCAGCGTCACCACCGGCGACTGGACCTTGTGGGATACTCCGGACAACCGGCGCATCCTGGAATCGGTGGCACACCCCAGCGATATCCGTTTCGTCCCGCCAGTCCTGGTTCCGGAAGACGAACACGCGGGCTGCCGCTGCGTCCGGTGCATCCACCCCTTTAAACTCCTGGCCGTGGACGGAGCCGGAAACCTGTCGCCATGTTGCGTTATTCCACCGCACCCGCGGTTCGGCAGCCTCTCAGACGACCCGCACGCATGGCATCACGGCGAGGCCCTTCTCCGATTCCGCCAATCGATGCTTCAGGATGCGGATGCGACGGAAGAAATCTGTCTGCACTGCTGGGAGCGATACTCCTTGAAAGAATGAGGGAATGAAGACGTTCCTGAAAAAAATCCTTTCCGATCTCCAGGCAGTTCCACGCGGAGATGATCTGCAGGAACACCAATATACCACCGCCCTGGCGGCATCCGTGATCCTACTTGAAGTCGCCTCGTCCGATCGGGAAATCGCCACGACAGAACAAGAGCATATCGTTTCGATTCTCCGGGACCATTTCGCTCTGAGTACAGACGACGTTCGGGAACTACTCGAAGCCGCACGGGATGCCCGGGAAAACGCCGTCGATGTTTACCAGTTCACGCGCGTTATCAATGAAGCATGCACACGGGATGAAAAACGAGTGCTGATGGACGGCATCTGGAAAGTGATCTATGCCGACGGTCGTTTGGATGAGCACGAAGATCATCTTGCCCATCAACTCACCCGGCTGCTGCACCTCGATCACAGGGATATGATCGATGCGAAACTGAAGCACCGGCATTCCCGGTAATGGTCCGGACTTACATCGTCACCCGATCAGCAATGATTCCACCAATACTCAGCCCAGCCGTTGCCGCCGGTGAAGGAGCATTCAGAACATGGACCTGGTTGCGCGTCTGGATGATCCGGAAATCGTCCACTAAGAACCCGGAAGACTCCAACGCTTGAGCCCGAACGCCAGCGCCGCCGGGCTGAATATCCTCACCCGTCATCTCCGGAATCAGCTTCTGAAGCGCTCGGACAAATGCCAGCTTACTGAATGACCGGACAAATTCCCCGAACCCCATCCGCCAGTGACACCGGGCCATTCGCCAGAATCCCGGATACATCGCGCAATCGAGAACATCGTTCACCGAAAAATCCGTCTTCTGATATCCCTCCCGCTTGAATGCCAAAACAGCGTTCGGACCCGCTTCCCGCGTTCCGTTGATCATCCGCGTAAAATGGACTCCCAGAAACGGAAATTGCGGATCCGGAACGGGATAGATCAGGTGATTGATAAGATAGGCTTTTTCCGGTTTCACCGTATAATACTCACCACGGAATGGCATAATCTTGACATCCGGAATCACACCCGACAGGCGCGCGACTCGATCACTGTAAAGCCCCGCACAATTGATCAGACATCGAACCGGAATATCACCTTCCGATGTTTCCACCCATTGTCGCCCGTCTCGGTGATGCAACCCCAGAAACGTCGTTCCCATCCGGATTTCACCGCCCTGATTCGTCACCGCTGTCGCCAACGCCGCGACAACACGGGTGTAATCCACAATACCGGTCTCCTGGATCCACAGTCCCCGAACCCCCGCACAGTGCGGTTCGATTTCTTTCATTTCCTGAGATGACATCTGCTTCATCCCTTGCAGACCATTCGCTACACCCCGTGCATGCAGAGCGTCCAGTCTCGGAATTTCAGCAGCATTCACTGCGACGACCAATTTACCGCATCGTTCGAAGGGAATGTCATGTTCGGAACAGAAAGCATAGAGCATCTCGCGCCCATGCACACAGTTCCGGGCTTTGAGCGATCCCGGTTTGTAATACAGACCGGAATGAATGACCCCGCTGTTGTTGCCGGTCTGATGCGCTGCCAGGGTCTGCTCCCGTTCGAGGAGGATCAGCCGGCTCCCCGGTTGACGACGGAGGAGGTGCCAGGCGGTGGCCATGCCGACGATACCGCCACCGACCACCATTGTATCGAAGTCGGCAGTCATTTACCTTCCTGCTTCAGTGCATCGAGGATCTGTCGTGCATGATCCCGGGTATCCACTTTATCGATGACTGCCAAAATACGCCCGTCCGGCCCGATTATGAAGGTCATCCGCCTGGCAAACAGCATCCCATCCGCGCCGTATGCCCGGGCGGCTACACGGTCCGTATCGGCCAGCAGAGTGAAATTCAAGCCGTGTTTTTTCCTGAACGCGGCATGAGAAGCCACATCATCGTAGCTAACGCCGAGCACGATAATCCCTTTCTGTTCCAGTTCCGCAAACCCATCCCGGATAGAACATGCCTGGCTGGTACACCCGGGGGTATTGTCTTTGGGGTAGAAATATATTGCCACCGTTTTCCCGGCATAATCGGACAATGCATGGTTCTTTCCCTCGGAATCAGGTAACCGGAAATCCGGTGCCGGATCGCCGGGCTGAACAGCCGCCGACCCGCTCAGACCCAGAAATAGAAACCCCACACTCATCAGAACTGCTTTCATATTCACCTCCCGTTAACACACAGTGGATTCACGTCATCAGACGCTCACGGCTCACCTTCGCTACCCACCGCATCACTCCCTGCCCAGTGCAAGACGATCTGCCGCATCGGTACCCACCCACCCAGGTCCGCACGGTATCGTTATCGCGGAGGATTCCCCAACCGAATCAACTCCCGAAATACACCGTTGAACCCGAGAGACCGCTCCATCTCAATCATTCTCCGATATCCCCGTCCATAAACATCCTCCCGCTCACCCAGGCGGTCGATCAACGATCGATACCCAAACCGGGACAGCGTATGCGCAGCCACCCATTGAGCGAACCCTTCGATCAACTCATCATTGGGCAAATGCGGGCAGTTTTCAGCCTGCCATGCATGCGCGAGTTCGTGGGCAACGGTTTCGATGCACAGCGGCCGGGACAATCCCAGCAGAATTTTGACAGTGAAATCGTCCCCGACCTGGATGAATCGACCGGATTCCCGGTACTGGTTGGACGCGCGGTCGTAATCGATGATATCGACAAGTTTGAATGACACATGATGATTGATGGTCATCAGGAGCCCGGTTTCGAGGTGCCGGGCGACCTGCGTAACAATGCTTTCAAGTTGATTTGCATCGCGGATAGCGGTAGTGGCGCAGTCCCGGCAGAGGCAGTTACCATTCTTCATTCGTACCGGATGGGGACCGCAAGGCCGCAAACAGGAAATACATGAAGGGGAATTTTTGACACATTGCTGGCAGAATGATTCGCCGTCATATCCGATATAGGAACTGACAGGACCAACGATGATCGCGCCGCAGCCATGGCATCTCGGCTGGATTCGGGCGCATGTATCGCACACAAGTTGATTGTTGATGCGTCGCCACTCCCCAGGGCGCAGGATGTCGTTGCATACGGCGCACCGGTCGGCGTTTTGATAGCATTCGGGGCAATAGACACGGTTATGATTGTCCGCATAGTACTTTCCAGCAAGCGGGCGGCCGCACACAGCGCATTTTTTCGCTTTCAACAAGCATGAATGGCAAAATACACCGGTTTGACCCGAACGCGTGTTCCGGACGGGAATGCCGCACATTTCACACCGGGCCAGGGATTGGGTGCATTCCGAGCAAACGATGACGGTAGTGCCATCTTTCTGAAACGTATAATACACGCCTTCGATTTCCGCACCGCACATCTCACATCGTTTCGATGCGTCCGCCTGGGCGGCAGCCACATCGAAAACCCAGCTCCATATCAGCATCACCAAGATGAGTTTCCGCACCATTGATCTCCTGTTGACTTTCTGTGGATCGCTCACTTCCCTCCGTTCCGTACCCCCAGCAACCCCTCCACTCCTAACGTATTGTCCCTGTTTCACGCTTCCGAATCAAACCGGCCTCCGGTACCGCAGCCGTTGCCGAGCGGCGCATCCGCCGTCGCAGCACCGTCGCCGCATGCTATCCGATGCCGGTTTCACCGGCGCGCGTTTCCGAAAACCGTTGATAGACAATCGTTTCTATCTGGCATGTTTTTTGATTCATTGAAAGCCGTCTGGAATGGAGGTCACAATGAATTTGAACAAATTGACGCAGAAATCGCAGGAAGCCCTTCAGCAGGCCCAGAATCTGGCCATTCGCATGGGGCACATGGAAATCGATGTCGATCATTTGTTGCTTGCGATGATCGAGCAACCGGAAGGACTTGTACCCAGGTTGCTCAAAAAAATGGACATCATCCCGGAAACGCTGGGTGATCGAATCCGGGACGTGGTGAACCGTCGTCCTGGAGTATCCGGGCCCGGAGTGGAGCCTGGCAAGGTTTACATCACGCAGCGGTTGAATGACGTATTGATGCGGGCGGAGAATGAGGCGCAAACGATCAAGGACGAGTATGTTTCGGTGGAGCATCTTTTTCTAGCGATTCTGAATGGAATTGAGGGTACGCCGATGGCCGGGCTGATGGCGACGTTTGGGATCGATCGCGAGCGCTTTTTAACGGCATTGACGGATGTCCGCGGCAATCAGCGCGTTATCAGCGCCACACCGGAATCGACGTATGAAGCGCTTGAACGGTATGGCAGGGATCTTGTGCAGGCGTCCCGGGCGGGAAAACTGGATCCGGTGATTGGTCGGGACGATGAAATACGCCGTGTTATCCGGATTTTATCTCGAAAAACGAAGAACAACCCGGTGCTGATCGGTGAGCCGGGGGTAGGAAAAACGGCGATTGTCGAGGGACTGGCCCATCGGATTGTCCGTGGGGATGTGCCGGAGAGTTTGAAGGACCGGACGATATTCGCATTGGACATGGGTGCGCTGGTTGCTGGTGCGAAATATCGTGGTGAGTTCGAGGAGCGATTGAAGGCGGTATTGCAGGAGATCAAGGAAAGTGAAGGGCACATTTTATTGTTCATCGACGAGTTGCATACGATTGTTGGTGCTGGCAAGGCGGAAGGATCGATGGATGCGGGCAACATGTTGAAACCGATGCTTGCGCGGGGTGAATTGCATTGCATCGGCGCAACGACCCTCGACGAATATCGGCGGTATGTAGAAAAAGACGCCGCTCTGGAACGTCGGTTTCAGCCAGTTCTTGTGGATCAACCGAAAGTGGAAGATACGATTTCGATTCTTCGAGGGTTGAAGGAGCGGTTTGAGGTCCACCATGGTGTCAACATCACCGATTCAGCGCTTGTGTCCGCTGCTATCCTGTCCAACCGGTACATTTCCGACCGGTTTTTGCCGGACAAAGCGATCGACTTGGTGGACGAGGCCTGTGCCATGATCCGGACGGAGATCGATTCGATGCCGGCAGCCCTGGATGCGGTGACGCGCCGGATCATGCAGTTGGAAATCGAGGAAGCGGCGTTGAAGAAGGAGAAGGACCGTGCGGGTCGGGAGCGATGCGAGGTGATTCAGCGGGAGTTGGCGGAGTTAAAGGCGGAGCGGGCTGGAATGAAGGCCCAGTGGGAAGCGGAGAAATCCATTATTTCGGATGTCCAGGACATGCGAAAAAAGATAGAAACGTTACGCATTGAGATCGACATGGCGGAGCGGGAGTATGATCTGAACCGGGCTGCGGAATTGAAGCATGGCCGGTTGCCGTCGGTGGAGGCGCAGTTGCGGGAGAAGGAAGCGCAGTTGCATGCGATGCAAAGCGGTGAGCGATTACTGAAGGAAGCGGTTACGGAGGAGGAGATCGCGGATATCGTTTCACGGTGGACAGGAATCCCCATGAAACGGATACTGGAAACGGAACGCTCCAAGCTGCTGAAGCTCGATACAATTCTGCACAAGCGGGTCATCGGACAGGATGAAGCCGTTCAGCTCGTGGCCGATGCGGTGATTCGGGCGAGGTCAGGAATCAAAGATCCGCGGCGCCCGATCGGTTCATTTATCTTCCTGGGTCCCACGGGTGTCGGGAAAACGGAATTGGCTCGGACTCTGGCGGAAGCCCTCTTTGATTCGGAGGACAACATGATCCGGATCGACATGTCTGAATATATGGAAAAACACTCGGTATCACGGCTCCTGGGCGCTCCCCCCGGATACATCGGCTTCGAACAGGGCGGCCAGTTGACCGAAGCCGTCCGCCGGAAACCTTACTCCGTGATCCTGTTTGACGAAATCGAAAAAGCCCATACTGATGTTTTCAATGTATTGCTTCAAATCCTCGATGATGGCAGAGCGACGGACAGTCAGGGACGAACCGTCGACTTCAAAAACACCGTGATCATCATGACCAGCAATATCGGCTCCCATTACCTGATTGAAGAAGAACGAGTGCAAGATGACCTCTCCCTGGGGGTACGGAATCGCATTATGGGTGCGCTTCGGAATCATTTCCGGCCGGAGTTTCTGAACCGAATTGACGACATCGTGCTGTTCAAACCGTTGACGCGGAATGAGATTGAACAGATCGTCGGTCTTCTGATCGATGATCTCGGTAAGCGGTTGAGTGATCGGCGGATTGTTCTGGTCGTCACACCGGAGGCGATCCGGTTGATTGGTCGGCGGGGCTATGATCCTGTCTTCGGTGCTCGGCCACTGAAGCGATACCTCCAGCACGAAATCGAGACGCGGATCGGACGGGCGTTGATTGCGGGAGATATTGGTGATGGTGCCCGGATACGGATCGACGATCGTGAAGGAGAAATCGACATTTCTGTTTCGGGACGCGACGAGGAATCGGTGTAAACCCTGGCATCGTCCGGAAGCGGGTGGCGAAAAAACTGAATATGGAGTACATTTTCTTCTGGAGGGCTCGCCACATGACGCAGGACCGTGAGTTTTGGGCCAGTGTTTCGTCGAGGCTGAATGATGCGGATTCCAAAATTCGTCTAGCAGCGCTGGAAGAAATCAGCGGACGAAAGGAAATTCAAGCCACGCGATTGAAATTGAAGGCACTATCGGACAACAGCAATCAGATACGCAAGCGTGCCGGTGAAGTGCTTCTGGATAACCGGGATCCAGTGGTTGTATCCGGACTGATCGCCCTGTTGGATTCGGACAAGCTTCACGTCCGGGCCACGGTCACCGATTTGTTGACTGAACTACCTCCGGCTGAAGTATTTCCGGTGATCCGGGAGCAAGTTGAGGATGAGAAGCTCGATGAAACGTTGCGGGTCAAGCTCATTCCGCTCTTCGTGCGTCATGCGAGTGCTGAGCATTCGGAGAAGGTGTCCAAGATGCTACAGGACACCAATCCGAATGTTCGGAAAGCCGTATTGGATGGTCTTTGCCAGTCGGATGGTGAGTGGGTCTATCCCGTATTGATCGGGTTGCTTGACACGGAAGATCCTGGTTTGGCGGAACGAGTGCTTCAATGCCTTAGCAAACGAAAAAACGATAGCCTCAAATCGCAGTTGTTCGATATGTTGTCGTTGAATTCGGTTGCAGGAGACCGGGCATTGGCGTTGCTCACCCGCATGACGGAGAAAGCGGATTATGCGGAAGCGGCGGCACGTCTGTCCGGCGGTGCACCGCTGATGCGGCTGCGTGCGCTGCGGTTGGCATCGGCGATCGATGCGGACCGGAGTATTGAACCGGCATGGACGGCTATGGTGGATCCTGATGATCGTATTCGGGATCAGGCGACACTGTTTCTGTCGGGTCGGCCCATTGACGACCTTCAACGCTTGCTCCACCGACATGCCGCGATGAACGGAGCCGCGCTTGATTCATCGACGATGGAACGTCTCATTGCCGACCGGACACCCGATGAGCTGGCCATTTTGTATCTGGACCCTTTACTGTCTGATCGACTGCGCCCAGTGATCCGGGGGCTGACGTCGGAAACCGTACTGCGCGGGCTCGGGCAGCGGCTGGACCGGAATGAACCGGCAGCACAGCGAAGCCAATTGGAAGCGATCGCTCGTCTGGGTTCTGCCGAATCAATCCGGATCATGCAAACGATAGAAGGCATCACCCTGGATAGGAAAACATGGGCCGGGTTCGAAGGCGAAGTACGGTTTCGGCACGATCTGGCTCGATGGGGATTCGACGCCAGCCCTTACAGTCTCGATGATCTGGATCGTTTGGGGCGGGAGAAAGGGTGGCAGGGTCCGGAAGCGCTGGCGGATCTGGTTGGGCGATCGGAATCACTCAGCCAGATGGCAACCCGGCGGGCGGACCTTGTTGAAGAAATCCGGCGCCAGGAAAAGGCCGTGATCAAAATCGAGCCGATGCTGGCCCAGGTGGACGATGCCATTCAGGCCAGCGACCGCCAGAAAGGACGTCGACGTCTCAGCGCTGGTGCGGTGGCTGCCAGTGCCGTTATGATCGGTGTATCTATGTATATGAACTGGCAGCCAGGCGCGAGCAGTCACTGGTATTTCGGATTAATCCTGAGTACGGCGATTTTGGGACTGGCGGTTTGGGGATTTCGACGCAGTATGGCAAAAACAGCATCCACTCCCGGGATTCTGAATCCGGAATCCGGCCGTGCCGATCTCCGCCAGAAACTGCACCGAGCGCAAGAAGCGCTGACAAAGGCCCAAGCAGAGCTGGATGCGATGGAAAGTCGACTGGGTAGCGGGGAGATGTCGGAAACATCGCGTTCATTGAAGCTCCTGGTAAACATTCTAACAAATCGATCCGATGCCGATGTGTCCCGTGAATCATAGCGTACCGAATCAAGCGATCAGATAATCGAATCAACGGAATACTAATCGACCGTGGGCAGCGTGTAATCCCCCTTGATCCCCGCGATATCCAACCCTCGGATTACACCACTTTCATCGATATAAAAGGTCCTGACACCGGTACTGGCATAGACAATGGGCCACGCCGTAGCGCTCCACGCATTGAATGATTCAAAAATCTCTCCTGGAACCAAAATCGGCGCTCCCGCAGTAACTTCATACATATATCCATTTCTTAAGCCTTCGCCGAGATCTGGATCGATATACGGAATACCTCCGGCATGAAAGCCCGTCGCCAATTGGGACAAGGTTTCGGCATAGCTGTGGGGCGAGGAGTTGTTATTGTAGTCCGTTTGGGCCGCCGCAATGGTTTTACATGCAGCCGCAGCAGCGGCTTCATTGGCACTCATCCGGGCCCGAAGAAGATTCGGGATCGCTCCGGCTGCCAGAATCCCGATAATGGCAATGACAATCAGTAATTCGATCAGCGTAAATCCTTTTTCCGAACGATTCAGCATGTTCATGCCCCCCCTGTTAATCAACCCAACTCTTTCATTGCAAATTCCATACCCCCTTGTCCCATGCACGAAATCGCAGGATTCACAGTGACTCCTAGAAAAATCCCCACCTTGCCAGGGATGATCACTCGCAATTTTCGTCTATAATCTGACAAAAATTGTCACTCCATACCGGTGCCGGTATCCATTGAAAATAATAAAAGGCTCATGAAGTTCTGAACGGTGATCCGGCAGCCGGGTGAAGCGGATCCTGACGAAGCCTCGGATTGTCATGTTGCCGTTTCTGTGGTATAAAACGATTTGATGAATCTCGAACAGATGGAGTAGACAAATGGCCAATGCATCGATGGTTGTTGAAAACATTGTCAGTGCGTACCGGGCGATTCCGGGAGTCATGGCAATTGCCCTGTTTGGTTCCCGTGCACGGGGAACGGAGAACCAGTATTCCGATATCAATCTGATGATCGTTGAATCCAATTCACCGACTCAGAGTACACGGGCGAGTGTTCTGGCGCAGTTATCAGATCCGGGGCAGCCGGCCACATGCCGGGACATCCCGATTCCGGCCGACGCCTTCCAAGTGGATGGCTTTCTCGTCACCATCTGGCATATCAATGAAGATTTGATTTGCGATCGGGTGGCATCGGTCGTGAAAGGTCGCCGGATGGAAAATTCCGTGATCGTGGCGATTTTGAATGAAAGCACTATTCTCTGGGATCCTCGGAAGCAGCTTCAGACGTGGAAAAGCAGTGTGAACCCCGTTCCGGAAAGCTATACGCGCGGGGTGATTCCGATGCTGTTTTCAGAAGTAACGCATATCCTGGAATCCCTGAATTCGTCAACTCCTTCTGACAGCGCGTTTTTTATCCAGCACGAATTGATAGCAGCGCTGACATCGCTCTATGAAATCATTTTCCTGCTGAACAACGAGTATTTAATCCTGAACGACCATATGGATCATGAAATTCTGCGGCTCGCGCGGGTTCCCGATGATTTTCTGAAGCATATTCAGGGTATTCTATCTCTCGACAATTCCTTCGATGGGCAGATGGCCCGTCGTCGGCGGATATGCCTGTTGACCCTTCAGATGGGTCGATTCATCGAATCCATCGGCAGTTACAACCTGAAGGCCGGTTGGGTCCAGTTGCGCCGCGCTGCACCCTTTCTGTTTGAATTCTCTGACTGAGCACCGACGGAATCCACGAAATGGCGATGTGAAATCGCTGCAAGCTGTGTATCGCCGCACCCGCACAAAAACCGCACCTGCACGAGAATCGGACAAGCACTAGAAAATGATGAGACGCTTGTCTTTTAAGTTGATCCCAATATAGTGTGACTCGTGAGAGCGTGCGAACGACCTTTGTATGGAGGATAATATGAAACGGTATCTGATGATGATGTTGTTGCTGGCAATTGCCCTGGTTCCGGGTATCGGGCATGCCAACATGTTGAACAATCCGGGTTTCGAAACCTGGAATAGCGGCAGTCCGGATGCATGGGACGTCGAAACGGGTGTCACCATAACCCAGGAATCCGGCGTCGTGCATTCGGGAGATTCAAGTATTGGCCTTAGTGCCACATCCAGCGATAACCGAGGTGTCTACCAACTGGTTTCGGTAACGGAAGGAAACACGTACGAATTCCAGGTATATATGAACGGAACCGGTGCCAACAGTATCGGAATCTATGTCAACTGGTTGGATTCCGGAGGTGGAAGCATCAGCGGAGAAGGCACATTCTACAATACGACAACCGGTTCCTGGAGCCTTGTAACGAGCGGTGAAATAACGGCGCCAGCCGGCGCTGCAACCGCCCGGTGCCGCATCCGATGCTATGCAAACAGTGCCGCCGGAGGTTTCGCGGACGATGCTGCCTTCTTTGACACCAGCGGTCCAACCCCAACCCAGGGTCCAACAAATACGCAGGGTCCGACGAACACACCGGGTCCGACCAACACCCCGTCGCCGACACCCACCGGACCGACGCCGACTTCACCTCCCTTCGAATACACTCCGATCTATGACATTCAATACAGCACCACCGGCGCATCTCCATACGAAGGCCAGGTTGTCACCACCTATGGTATCGTGACCGCCCAGGAAAGCGGTGATTCGTACGTCTTTATCCAGGATGGCCAGGGACCCTGGAACGGGATTCTCGTTTTCAATGCCGGCGGCGCTATGGCCATGGGTGATGAAGTTATCATCACCGGAACAATCCAGGAATACTATAATTTGACGGAATTCGCAGCCGGCGCGACCGTCCAGGTACTCAGTTCCGGCAATCCGCCGCCGAATCCCGAGATTATCGAGACGGGGTCAATCTCACAGGAACAATGGGAAAGCGTTCTGGTTCGTGTGGAAAACGTGGAAATCACGAGCATGCAGAACCAATACATGGAATGGGAGATCGATGACGGTTCCGGTCCCTGCGTCGTCAACGACCAGTTTACTTACATTTTCGTTCCCGTTCTTGGAATGACCCTCGACTATGTGCAGGGACCGCTCAGTTATTCGTTCAGCGAATTCAAAATCGAACCACGCGGTGATTCGGACATCGGCGTTGGCGAACCGACACCGACGCCCACTGGACCGACACCGACACCGACACCCTTCGAAGAGATCCCGATCTACGATATTCAATACAATCCCTCCGGACCATCCCCCTATGCCGATCAGGTGGTGAGCATCCGGGGAATCGTTACAGCCTCTCATTATAGTGGATATTATGTTGCGGATGATTGGGGTCCCTGGAACGCCGTTTATGTGTATAGCGACCGCTTGATCGGACCCGATATTGGTGACGAAGTGCAGCTGACCGGCACGGTGGAAGAATACTACGAGTTAACGGAAATCACCGACGTTTCATATGCAGAAATCCTTTCCCATGGCAATCCGGTCCAAACCTCGATCGTGACAGCGGATGATTATGAGGACGAATCCTGGGAATCGGTTCTCGTGCAGTTTACCGGTAACTTGTCGGTACTCAGTTTGGACAGTTACGGCCAGTGGACCGTGAACGATGGTATCGGATCCGTCGTGTTTGACGACCTGATGGATTACAATTACTTCCCGAAGGTCGGTGACAGCCTGACGACCATCACGGGAATCGTGACCTACGACTTCAATGAATGGAAGGTTCTTCCCCGTAACACAATGGATATTCAGGGAGAAGCCATCCCCCATTATTGTTTGAAAGGCGATGTGGTCACGATGAATGCCAATCGCGATGTCCTGCTCGATCAATACGTCGAAATCCATGGGGACATGATCATCGACATCAGCGATACACCGCCGGGAGGCATCGCTGTGATTGATACGGATGGTCTGATTTTTCCAGGTCTGATCGATTCCCACAACCATCCGCCGTACAACATCCTGTCGGAAATTCCGTTCCCCTGCACATTCGCCGAGCGCTATGAATGGCAAGCGCATCCGATGTACAGCCAGTTTTACGATCAGTACAATCCGATCAAAGACGGCAGATACACCGAATTGTGGAAAATAGCCGAGGCACGGGAATTGATTGCTGGCTGCACGATGATTCAGGGAAGTAACTGTAATGGGCATGATAATGACTATTACGCGCATCAGGGAATGATCCTGGATAATGTGGAGCGCTTTCCAGGACGCAATTATCATTCGGTATTTCCCATGGACCACGGCTCCGATTGGATAAACAATAAGCGCAAGCAGTATTATTGGCGACGGTTCATCATTCACCTCAGCGAAGGGATCAACGCCGGTGCACTCAACGAGTTCGCTACATGGAAAGCCTGGGGAATGCTTGATTACCGCACATCGATCATCCACGGCGTTCCATTGGGAGCCGACCAGTGGTCTGAAATGGCCGATGCCAACGCCAACCTGATCTGGTCGCCGTTCAGCAATTGGGTTCTATATGAAGGAGTGGCGGATGTTCCCGGAGCATTGGCCGCCGGTGTCAATGTCGCATTGGCTCCTGATTGGACCGAATCGGGTAAGGATAACCTGCTCGAGGAGATGAAGTTCGCCAATCAGATCAACCAGGATGAATTTGGTGGTATCCTGACACCGCAGCATTTTGCTGAAATGGTCACCTGCAATGCAGCGGTGGCGGTTGGGATGGAAAACATGGTCGGTACCGTCGCATCGGGTTACCGGGCCAATCTGATGGTTATTCCGGGAGATCCGGCCGCGCCGTACGATGCACTGCTTGCGTCCACCGCCGCCCATGTCCGGTTGACGGTTGTCGGCGGCCGGCCCATGTATGGCGACGCCGATCTGATGGACAACTTCACCTGGATGAGCGGGCAGGAAGACATCACGATCTGTGGCGTTCCCAAGCGGATCGACATCACCGCTGAAGCCCATGGCATCCCCGACACGGACATGACCCTGGCCAGTGTAGAAGCCGAACTGTACTCCGCTTACCAGGCCGCACCCTATTTATGCGAATATGTCAGCTATGATCCGTGTTTTCATGGCACACCAACACCGACTCCAACCGGCGGTGTTCCCACATCCACTCCGACTCCAACCACAACGCCAACGCCAACCGCCACAGCGACGAATTCCACACCCACACCCACACCCGTTTGCGACGCACTGGGTGTTATCATCGATCTACCGAAAACCGATTTCGGTCCCGGTGACGTCTGCTATGTTAGAATCGATATTTGCAATCCCGGTTCAAGTTTGGGCGGCCACCCGTTGTTCGTCATTCTAGATGCCTACAGCCAGCTGTTCTTCGCGCCGGATTTCAACGATTTCAGCTACTACAACATCAATCTGCTGGCCGGTCGCCAGACAAAAACCGTTATCAGCGAATTCGCCTGGCCCTCCGGTGTCGGATCCGCCAGCGGTCTGTTCTGGTATGCCGGTCTAACGTCGCCTGAAATCACGGGTCTTGTCGGAGATATGGACGCCAAGGAATTCGGCTGGCACGAGTAAACCGCCTCAGGGCCAATTCCTGATGATATCGCTAGCCCGGATCGAATCGATCCGGGCTTATCCTTTTTTTAAGTCCCGATCTCTTCGAATGCACATGATTTTTCGACCGTAAAAGGAAAGGAAAAAACAGCTGTCCGGCTTTACTTTCCTTGTCGGAAACTGCCGAACACCAGATACCGCCAGAAGCGCTTCAGTGATTTCCATGTGCGCCGGGCCTCATCGGGCCGGGTGATGATCTGGCGGAGTTTAAACACGATGTAGCGTGGCCGCAGATAGTATTCCCGCCGGGCTCGGTCGCAAAACGCGACCAGTTCCCGATGGGTCAGATCGGGACGTTCCACGACACAATTATGCATCCCGTCTTCTGTAAGCCATTGAGAAAAATCGTCGGTCAACAGATATCCTTCCTTCTGCGCCCACCGATATGCCGCCGTACCCGGATACACCATCAATGGAAAGAACTGCGCCGTATCGGTCGTCAATTCCTTCGCAAATGCCAATGTTTCCTCCATCGTCTCACGCGTTTCACCCGGGAGACCCACCAGGAAACACCCGTGAATCATCACGCCGGCCTTCTTAGCATCCTTAACAAACCGGCGACTCTGCTCCAGACGCAATCGTTTCCCCATGCTGTCCAGGATACCCTGGTTACCCGATTCAAACCCGACGCACAGCAGTCGGCATCCCCCCTTTTTCAGCCACCGCAATGTCTCATAATCGACATCCGCACGTGAATTGGCTGTAAACCCGATTCGGATTCCCCGTTCCACCTTTCGCGCCATCAATCGGCGCAATCGATCCTGGTCCAGGGTCATCGCATCGTCCTCAATAAAAAGCTCCCGAACACCCGGGAAATTCTTTTCGACATATTCCCATTCATCGAGCACGTTCTCGATGCTACGGTAGCGAACATGGTGCCCTGTCATATTCTGTGGATACACGCAATAGATACAATGATGATCGCAGCCCCGGCCAGTGATCAGCGTTACCTCGGGCCATCGGGCGATGGAATAAAAATAATCCGTGAAATTAAGGTACCGATGGTAAATTTCCGCAACCATCGGCAGGGAGTCGAGATCGTCGATGTACGGTCGTTTTTCATTCACGTGCACCGTTGTGCCTTCACGCCATGCCAGACCCCGGATGCGATGCCAGTCATTCCGGGGTTTAGCCGCCATCGCCGCGAACTCCACCAGCGTCTCATCATACTCCCCGATCACCACGGCATCCGCCTCCGCACAGGTTTCCAGGGATCGCACGGGATCCGCTGACACGTGGACACCTACGAAAATTGTCAGGATATCGGGATGGATCGATTTCGCGAGGGTCGCCACAGATAAATCGCTGTGGATGCTGGGCGTTGACGTTGCGCACACAAGAAGATCCGGTTTTTCGGTTTCGATGTACCGGGATACATGCGCGTGTGTCCAACCCCGGGTCACGCCGTCAACCAAATCCACCGTATGCCCAGCCTTTATCAGAGATCCCGCTCCATACGCCAGCCACATCGGGTAGTAAATCGTTCCGCTTTTTGTCACTGCAGGACTGCGCTGTTCTCTTGAGAACTGGGCAAGAAACGGCGGATTCAAACACAGAATTTTCACAGTCGTCCCCCCTCCAAGACTCGACAGTAATCCCTCATGCCGTATCTGTCAACGCACGGAAATATGAAATTCCTCCGCACTCACATTTAGCTCGAATGCCGATTCCTCCACATTATATTCAGTTCGCAACCAACATCCCATATGATCGATTGTCATTCGATCGGGCGTCTCCCCCACAGGGGTCTCCCCCAGGCAAAATCGTCCTGTCGACCGGACGTTTGAAAACATACCCCCGCGGAATTATACTGACCATCGATCGGCTGTGCGATTGAAGGGAGTCCATCATGCGAGTATTTCTTGGGAATCCACCCTGGTCAGAACCTGGATTGTACGGCGTCCGGGCCGGGTCACGCTGGCCTCATCTGGAGAACGCCGCTGACCGGTATATGCCGTTTCCGTTTTTCCTGGCATATGCCTGTGCTGTTCTGGAAAAAAACGGGTATTTCCCCCGGATGGTCGACGGGATCGCCGAGCGGTTGACTCCGGCCGCATTTCTTTATGCCCTCGAAGAAGCCGCTCCTGATTTGATTGTACTGGAAGTATCGACGCCCTCTTTCCCTTACGATCTGGAAACCGTTACAACAATCAGAAACCGGATGGGAAAGGATGTAAAAATCGCATTGTGTGGGGCCAATCATCTGATGACGGGCCGCGATTTTTTGGAAAACAGAACGGATGTTGATTACATTTTCCGCGGGGAGTTTGAATACATTCTTCTTGAACTCGTTCAGGCCCTCGAGTCCGGCAAATCACTGGATTCCATCAGTGGGTTAAATTTCCGCGACAATATGGGGAACCCAGTCGTCAATCCTGCACGTCCTCTTCTCCGGGATATCGATTCGATTCCTTGGCCGAGCCGTCACCAACTCCCGATGAAATCCTATTACGATGAAGCCGGTTCGGTAGTGGAACCGGGTGTCCAGATGTGGGCCAGCCGTGGATGTCCCCACATGTGTATTTTTTGTGTTTGGCCACAACTCGTGTACGGGGGACCAAGCTATCGGGTGCGCAATCCCGTGGATGTCGTCGATGAAATGGCATGGTTGGTTGAAACCTATGGTTTCCGGTCTATCTATTTCGACGATGACACATTTAACATCGGAAAACAGCGTATGGTGACCCTATGCCGTGAAATCGAACGGCGGAAGCTGTGTGTCCCCTGGTCGATCATGGCCAGGGCCGATGGCATGGATCGCGACCTGTTGGAATCCATGAAAGCAGCAGGGCTGGCCAGTGTCAAATACGGTGTCGAAAGCGGCGATCAGGGTATCGTCGATGCATCCGGGAAAAAACTGGATCTGAGCGAAGCCCGTGAAGTGATCAATATCACTCGCTCCTTGGGCATCCGATATCATCTAACTTTTACGTTCGGTCTTCCGGGTGAAACCCGGGAAACAGCGCAGAAAACCATTGATTTCGCGTTGGAAATGGATCCCGACACGATCCAGTTTTCAATTTGCACACCGATGCCCGGCAGCCGGTATTTCGAAATGGCCCGGGAAAAAGGGTACCTGATGGATGTGGACTGGACAAAATATACCGGGTTTACTTCGGCGGTGATCCGCACCGATGCCCTCTCCGCATCCGATCTGGAAGAAATCCTGGACACGGCGAACACCGCCTGGTATCGGCACATCCAGCGCAGAGTTCGGCGACAAAGGACCATGAAACAAAAAACGGCAAACTACCTTCACCGATCGTGTCATGCCGCAATCAGGAAGCTATTTGGAAACGTCGTCTGATTATTCCACTGCAGTCGCATGCAGTCGTGTCCATGCCCATTCCGGGGATCGGCATGACCAGTGGAGTTATCAAATCAAACGGGGTGTCCTTCAATGAACGGTGAACAATCGGTATCGTCCATTGGTGGATGTCGAATCAATCACACTTGTATAGGTGTCTCTCTATCGGCGTTTCTAGACAAAATGTAAAGCTTCTTGTTCTTCAGATTCACTAAAAAAAACGAATTGACCGATGAGAGAGAGGGTGGGAGAGACATCTGGTAAAAAGAGGAATGAACTGATAGTATTCTGTGTGTGATAGGGAATCACGTGTTGACGTATTCACAGGTGATTTACCCGGATACTACGGACCATCCGGAACACCGGTGCAAACCTGTTAAATCGGCTGGAAAAGAAATGATCAGTTCAGGAATAATCCGGTCCGGATAATGAGCAACGACAAAATGAACCTCCGATCATCAGAATCCACGCGCCGGAAACTGGCGATCCTGTTTCCTGTCGGTCTCGGTATCCTCTTGCGATCGATCAATCTGGCCGAGCAAAGCCTCTGGGCCGACGAAGCCTACTCCGTCGTGCTGGCCTCGCAATCATTTACATCCATACTCAATCAGCAACTGATGGATTCCTCTCCCCCTCTCTATTACTGGCTGCTCCGGATCTGGACCCTCTCCTGGGGAACCAGCGAAATTGCTGTCCGCAGTCTGTCCGCCCTGTTCAGTTCCCTGGCCCTGATAACCGCCGCATCCCTGGTCCAAACCCTGACCCGATCGGTCTCGGCAACCATCGTCACCACATCATTCATCGCATTCTCCGGCTCGCAACTCTATTTCGCGCAGGAAACCCGGATGTACGCTTTCGCATCCTTTCTAATCATTCTTGCCTGCCACGGCATCGTTTCCGAACATGCCTCCCAGGGAAAAGGATGGTACGTTATTCCCGCCATGATTGGTCTTATTTATACACACAATTACGGCTGGATTTTCTGGGCATGTGCAATGGTATGGACTTTTTTCTTTCATCGAAGAATGTGGTTGTATCACATTATTATTGCTGTCGCAGCATCGGCATGGGTTCCCGGTCTTCTGTCCCAGCTCGGTCGTGATCCATCCGCCTGGATCCCTCAACCCCGATGGATTTTCATCCTACAGACCATCCGGACGTTTGCCGGAACATTCCAGTTCCATAAACCTTCCGCGTTCGGGAGCGTCCTGATTACGGTCAATGTCATTTGCCTGGTGATTCTGTTTGTCAACGCCCTAATCACAAACCGTATCAATCGTTTGACCGGATATCTGGAACTTCTGGCATTCGGGCCATTGATCACTGCATTCCTGCTGTCATTTTATAAACCCATGTATGTCCCTGGCCGGTACGATACACTGTTTTTCATTCCCCTGGTTGTGTTTACGGCAGCTCCCCTAATCAGCGGAATAACCGGAAAAACCCACAGCATTCTCCCTCCCTTGCCGATCAAACTCCTCGTCATGATCCTTCTGATCGGACAAGGCTGTTCCGCCGCCTGGTATCACGTGTTCTTCGTGAAAGCCAATGACCGGGAAGTCGCCGCATCCATCGAATCGATGAACCTGCCAGCCGGATCCGTCGTTATAACTACTGATGTCACTCTCCCGGCTTTCATATACTACCTCGATAATCAACGCTATCACCTGCTGGATTATCCGCTGCATCAAAAAGGTTGGCTGCCCAAGCCGTTTCTCGAGGACAATCCGCACCAAGTGGAACCCGATATCGCCCGTCTCCTGGAGACCATCGATTCACTCGATCACGCCGGTTTCGCTGTTATCGCCAAAGCTGGCCTGCTGAGAGCGAATGATCGACTGATCAAAACCCTCACCGATCGGTGGGTCCCCGTCCGGCGAGTTGCCGTCGATTCACCCCGGCCCTACAATTCTGTCAATCTGCTCCTTCTGTTTCGGATTCCGGAAGCAGGGGACGTTCCAGGTCGAATAACCGCACATCCACATCCTTGAACGTCCACGTCTGGACCAGGGGATACCGTTCCATCAACCATCGGCGACAGAGCATCCGGTGGTCATAATAAAAATCCCCCGGCGGCGCTCCCGATGCCCACTGGCTCTCATATAACCACAGCCGGTGACACCCATTGGTTTCGATCACCCGATCAATATTTACCGGAACCGCATACGGATAATGGTGCTGGATGAACTCCATCAGGCCATACTTCAACCCCATATGCTCGAAATAGCGGTTGTCGATATCCAGCAGCCACCCATGCGGAATGCCATGGCGATACGTCAGGTAGTACCAGTTCGGTTCGGAACCGCTGACACAGGTCGTTCCGATGCAGTCGCCGGAACGATATTCTTTCTGAATCACTGACGCGGCACCGCGAAAATCGCCGCGTTCGCGAACCTCGCGGGGTTCCGGTGCCAGAAAAACGTTGCGATACTGCAATGTAATGGAGCCGGCCTGCATGATCAGCAGCATCAGGGGTACGACGATATAGAACCGTCGGAATGCCAGTGCGCTGGCACCGCAGGCCAATGCGATGCAGAACGGTATCGAAGTAAAAACGAGATAGCGGGCGACCAGAGCGGATGTCGGAAGAATAGCGGATGCCGTAACAGACAGGCATATCGGAGCGGCGAAACCGAACACCAACAGCATCCGGAAATCCCGGGTCCTGCATGAATGAACGCCGACAGCCAGGAGGATGAGACTGATAAGAATCATGACACCGGTAACAGCCAGGGGGGGTTCGAAATGCGAGACATGGAAACGCATCAAATACCATGGGGTCCTCCAGGACACGGGGTACGCCCAATAGCTGCTTTTCACCATACGACGTGAAAAATACAGGACCATGCGGATGTAGGGAAGGTAAATGATGAATAATGCAAGCGCATAGATACTCAGTTTTTTCACTGCGGGTTTCCAGGGTCTGAAACACAGTGCTGCCATGCCTTGGGCCACCAGGAAAACAACACCATAATGATGTGTGTACAAGGCAATTGCCGCCATCGTCACGGCCCCCACACCCCGGAGCCGGCCTCCCTGTTCCATCCAGGACAGGAATGCCACCCAGGACAAGGCCGTCACCAACGCCAGCAGGCTATACATGCGGAATTCACGGGAAAAATGAACCTGGCTCGGGTTGACGGCAACAAAGACAGCGGACCAGAGCGCCACCGCCTCCGACCGGCACACGCGCCGTGCTAACAACCAGGCTGCCGCTACCGCGCCCGTGCCGATAACGGCCGACAGCAGACGCAGAGAAAAATCGGTGTGCGCCCAGATCGCCCAGTAACGTGCCAGGACGAGAAACACCGGCGGATGAAAATAGATATGATTCAACCCGGCATACAAGCTATCGACTTCATCGCCCCAAAACGACCAGGCACCCAATCGGACCAGACGGATCGCCAGCGCACCCGCCAAAATGAACAACAACAGCAGAACAGACCGGTGTTTGGGAACCGCATCAGGACAACCATGCATACGCGTCATGGGTTACGACTCCGATCGGCAGGTCAACCGGCCAGTGAAAAATCGCTGTCGACCCGGTGTCAACACCTCATTTCGGGGCCAGACTCGAAGATATTGCAGAAGATGCGACTTGAAGTACGGACTCGAACTGACCACCGCCAAAGCTCCCTCATGATTGTCTGTGCACATCTCAACCCGGCCCTGCCAACGGGCGTGCCGGACGGATGCCGCAATCGGAATCCCCGGCGACCCCACATAGTGACGGGTCCAATCTTCTCCCGTTTCCTGTAAAAAATCGTCCGGAAATGGCTGATCGGCTCGGTCCCCCGCATTCCATAACGAAAACCGGTGATTGAGCATCAGGTTCACCTGGACCCGGTCAAGGTGCACCGGCTCGCTCGCATGAAAATCAATGCTCCATTCAAGCGTCGTTTCGTCCGGAAAACGAAATCGCCACGTCATCCCCAACGGTACCGTGATGTAATGTCCCGTCACGACCATTTCGTCACCGGCTGTCCGTTCTTCATCCCATAAAACATACGCCGGATCATACCAGACACCGTGCACACGAATGGATGTATACACACCGAACCGGCGCGTGATGGCGAAGTTTCCCTGAAATAAATGCCAGTAATGACCTGCCCGGGTCAATGTCAGGTCACCTTTCGAAATACTGGGACCGATAATCCGTGAGTATGATTCAATGACCTCCTCGGGGCGGCCCCGGTCAATAACAACGCCGTGTTGCAACAGCAGGCACTGGCTGCAAATCAGGCTGACAAGTTTCATGTCATGGGACACAAACAACACGGTAACACCCTGCTTCAGGAACAAGCGGATGGCCTCGAAACATTTTCGTTGAAACGCCTCGTCTCCTACCGCCAGGATTTCATCAAGAATCAGAATATCGGGATGAGCATGAGCGGCCAGCGCAAACGCCAGCCGAACCCGCATGCCGGATGAATATGTCCACAGCGGCTGATACACCGCATCACCAATCCCGGAAAAAGAGACGATACTATCCAGGTTTCGGCGGATGCAGGTCCGGGATATGCCCTGTAGCGCTCCTGCTACGTACAGATTGTCGATTCCGGTGAGTTCGACATGGAATCCCATACCCAATTCCAACAGGGAGTATACACGGCCACGAATGGTAAACCGTCCTTCACTGGGCCGGGTTATCCGGGACACCAATTTCAGAAGCGTACTTTTTCCTGCTCCGTTCCGGCCAATAATTCCCCAGACGTCTCCGCGATGGATATCGACAGTCACATGACGCAATGCCCATGACATGTTTTCGGGACGGGTCGGATCCCGGTAGGATTTTCCGAGATCAATCATTCGGATGATCGGATCGCGATCAGTCATGAAGCGCTCCCCGCGTCCGTACGATGCCACCTGCCAGACGCAAACGGGCCGGCACACCGGGGATGGATGTACAACCGGGGTCAACGGGCAGTTCGAGCCCATCGCGACCCTTCCGGGTGGGTGGAGAGAATTCCAGCGCATCCGGAACCGGTGAATCGAAATCGAGGGATACCCGTGGGTGGAATGCAGGTATGCGGTCGAGAATTTCCAGAGCGACTTCCCATGATATACCCGAGCCGTCACCGTGTAATGTCCAGACAGAAACCAGGGGTAGTATCCGGTGGGTCGCCCGCAGAATCAGTCCGGATGGGGTGGTGATGGATTCCCAATCGGGGGGGGGTTCATCCGTGAGCATGCCGGACACCACGTGCAATCCGGGATCACAGGTCAGTTTGCTTCCATTCCATACCAGATGCAATCCGTCATCGACTACTTCCATTGACAGAGATCCCGACGCGACACCGGGCCGATGCCGGTGTGTGGCGAAAAACGACGTCGTCGCCTCGCGATCCGGCAGATGAATGGTGATGGAGAGCTGTCGGTTGCCGGATTGCGTGGGAAAATCGCGCTTGAGAATGTGACCCGGCATCAGATTGCCTCCGGTGATAACCTGGGTTGACCCGGTCCGGGGGCAGTCGCTGAAATCCAGTATGACGGAATGTCGGTCATCCAGTGATTCACAGACTCCGGCAAACGCGCGTGGTTTCATACGGGCCAGCAGATATTCCATATTGAACCCGCGATGCACGGTTTCGGGAAACGCGCGGATTTCTTCCGGTAAGATGTATGAGCGGAACGTGCCGGACACCATCGCTTCGATTTCGACGCCATCCACTTCTTCATGCAGGTGATCACCGTTTTCGATGATCCATCGAATGCACACCGGTGATACCAGTTCAATCCGCCAGATTTGGTCCAGGTCCCAATGCCCCCAGCTCAGGCGCAGGCAAGCCGTTCGATCGTTCAATTCGAGAATGTCCACTCCCGCTTCAGTAGATGAAAAATCCGCATCCCACTTGCGCAGGTTCAGACCAATGCCTTTGCCAACTGATAGCATCCGATCCCCATGTTCAACATGGAATGCACCTTGGGTCAATCGCAGCCGGGTGTTTCCGTTTCGAACCTCACCGATCATATCCCGGACACTGACCAAATCCATGTACACCTGGACGACGTGCTCCGCCGGACCCATCGCCGCAACACGACCCTGATGAAGACACATCACCATCGAACAGAAACTCCCCACAAATGCCAGTCCATGCGAAACAATAACAACGGTCACACCACGCTCAACCGCCTTCTGTATTGCCTGAAAACTCCGGTGCCGAAACTCGTCGTCTCCAACCCCCAGAACCTCATCCAGCAACAGGATATCCGGTTCCGTGTGAATCGCCGTCGAAAAGGCAAGACGGATCAGCATGCCGGATGAATAGGTTTTAATGGGAAGATCGATATAATCCGGAATACCGGCAAAGGCGATGATGTCCCGCTCCTTTTCTTCGATCCACTCCCGCGACAACCCGATGAGACTCCCATACAAATAAATGTTCTCACGCCCGGTCAGTTCCGTTTCAAACCCGACACCGAGTTCCAGCAGGCTGGTGACGCGGCCATGGCAGGTGAATGTACCGGAATCCTGCCGGGTGACGCCTGACAGGATTTTCAGCAGCGTCGATTTCCCGGATCCGTTATGCCCGATGATGCCAACAATGCGGCCCCGGGGAATTTCGAAGGAAACGGTGTCGAGGGCAACCAGAAGATCTCCGGACGGGGATCGGCGCAGCAGACTGAAAGGCTGGGTTGCGAGGAGCTGGCGGTGGCTGTGAATCCGGTAGGTTTTGGTAAGTTGAGAAACCTGGATCGCGGCATTCATTGCGTTTTCACCGCTACATGTGATCCGCCACGACCGGGCCGTGCCGGCGATAGAGTCCGAAGGTGATAATCATCAGCAGTGCGGTGATGCTGCCCACGTAGAGGCAATCGAAGAGTGATGGCAGAGTGCCGTCGAGGAGGATTTTTCTAAACATGGAGATGATTCCAGCCATGGGATTGAACCGGATAAGTTGCAGAACCGGGACGATCCAACCGGGGACTTTATCAGCGAAGGTTGTCAGGAATTCGATGGGGTAAAAGATAGGCGTTGCATAAAACCAGACCATGATCAGGGCCTCGACAATGAACCGCGTATCGCGGAAAAAGGCATCACCCATTGTTGCCAGGGATGTGAGGGAAACCGTAAAACCAGCGAGAAGAAGGATGGGGATGGGAAGCGCCAGAAGCGCCCAGGACCACGTGTGCAGAATCACAAGTGGGAACGGAAGAAAGAGAGCGAGGGCAACGAGGAAATGGAGAAAATGCCCGGCAGTGACGGAAATGGGAATGATTTCCCTGGGAAAATAGACTTTTTTTACAAGATTACGCTCATTGACAAGGGAAGGAGCGCCTGCGCCGAGAGTCATCGCCATGAAGTTCCAAGGCAGAAGACCGCACAGAAGAAAGATGGGATAGGGGGCACTCACGGGTACTTTAACAATAAACGAAAAGACGATGGACAGAACGATCATCTGAAGAACGGGATTCAGCAGCATCCAGAGGAATCCCAGGGTTGCACTCCGGTATCTGACTTTAAAATCTTTGATCGCCAGATTCCAAATCAGGTTCCGTTTGGCTAAAATACCTCGTATTTCTTCACTGCTGTCATGCTTCAACGCCGGGACCACCCTCCGGTTTGATCACCCCCGTTATTCTGACCGAAAGTATCACACTCCAGGCATCCGGTAAAATCGACGTGATACGATCCGGCACCTGATACGGACTCCACGATGCCATGCACGAGAGGAAGATAATGCTCCGTCACCACCGTGTCCCATGCGTAGCGGGTTCGTGCAACCCGATTGGCCTCGCCGACAATTCGAGCCGTCTGCTCCGGCTGCTTCATGCACTCGATCACCTGCTCGGCAAGACTGTCGACCGAATTCGGCACGACCAGACGGCCGGTGAGGCCATGAGTCAGGATATCCATCGGACCGGCCACGCGGGATGCGATGACAGGCCGTCCGGAACACATCGCTTCCAGAACAACGATTCCAAACGGCTCTTGCCACACCGACGGTACAATGACGATATCGACACTGTCGTAAAATTCCGTCAATCGTGCATGCGGGAACCAACCACGGAACACGACACCCGGCAGATACCTCAATTCGTCTTCCGGATTCCCGGTAACATGCAGTTCAACGGGGTAACCGGCCGCCCGAAGATGCGACATGGCACGAACGGCGACGACTCCACCTTTCTGTTCATCACGGATGCGGCCGACCATGCCGAGCCGGATGGTGCCATCCGGCGTGCGCGGCGGTCGATACGGGAAGTGCCTGGGATCCAATCCACCGGGAATAACGATCGATTTCCAGCCGTGAAGGGCCAGGATCGATTGCATGAGACGATTGTAGACAATGATATGCCGAGCGCTGTCCAGCATTTCACGGATGCGTCGCCAGTGAGCGAGTTGCCATGCCCGGGCACCGAAATACTCACGGGCCATCTCCCGATGACCCCGTGCCGTATCGGTGAGGATGGTTTTCAAGCCGCAAAGTGTACAGTATGTCTGATCGATGATGGAACTGCCGGCTCCCGTGCGGTAGCAGGACCGGTCCCCGCGCATAAACGTGCCGTTGTATCGGTTGCACAGGTTTTCGTACGCGTAAAATTTCAGAAAATACGGCGTGTCGCCGATCGCCCGGGCCACCCACGGACGCAGGTGAAACCCATCGGCCAGAAAAACGATATCCGGTTTCATTGCCGCCAATGCTTGTCTGAACCGCCGTTCCAATTCCGGTCCGTTGAATTCCCTTGGTTTGAACGGGATCGGCACGACAGTGAACGGCAGGGATCCTTCAATCTCGCCGCGATCGATCACACACCGGATGCGTGGAGCGAACAGCGTGACGTCGTATCGGACCGCCAGGCGCGACGCCACTTCTTTAACATCCACCCGGGCTCCGCCGTCCGGTGGCCATCGGAACATCAAATCAATGATTGCCAGTTTTTTCATGCGCCCAACCGGAAGAGGGTTTCCAAAAAACGTGCCAGTCGATCGACGAGCACAGGAATGGAATAACGGGCTTCGATCCGTTGCCGGGCCGCATTTCCGATCGTCTGACGCCGACCGGCATCCCGGAC
>JAFGMN010000302.1 GCA_016927515.1 candidate division CSSED10-310 bacterium
CCAACGGTGCTCGATGCCTGACATCCGACGATCATCCCATCCACCGGCTTCTCTGTGCATTGAGGATGAAGGCAACAATCGGAACCGTTCCCGGGCACGCGGTCATGCCACCCGCCGCCACCCTCGCGTCACCAGAAGATATGCTCCAGCGCTTCACCGCTTTCCCCGAGCTGGTGCGGGAGTCGGTCCGTATCGCCCGGGAATGCGGCATGGCCCTGGATCTGTCCACGCGTAAACTGCCCCGATACCCGGTCCCGGGCGGCGCTGATCCCCACCGGTATCTCCGGGGCCTCGCACTGCAGGGACTGTCCGAACGATACGACACCACCGGACGCACACCCGCCCGGACTATTCTCGAACGGGAACTGGCGGTCATCGAAAAAATGTGTCTCGCCGACTACTTCCTGATCTGTTGGGACATCATTCGATTCGCTCGGTCCCGGAACATTCCCTGCCTCGGTCGCGGTTCGGCCGCCAATTCCATCGTATCGTATTGCCTCTATATTACTCATGTCGATCCCATTACCCACAACCTCTTTTTCGAACGATTTCTGAACGATCAGCGGACATCGCTTCCGGATTTTGACCTGGATTTCGGGACCGAAGACCGGGAGTTGGTTCTGGATCATATTTTCGATTGTTTCGGTCGGGACCGGGTTGCCATGATCGGCACGCATGCCACGTTTCAGGTACGCAGTGCGTTCCGGGAAGTTGCGGCGGCGATGGGGTTGGCCCGGGGGGAAGTGGACGATGTGATCCGACGGTTGCCACACATGGCATCGGTGGATCATTTGGCGGAGAAGCTAAAGCTGTCACCGGAAACGCGGTCGGTGCCGCTGGATCGCGAACCGTTCGTTTCGCTGCTTCGCTATGCGGAGAAGATCAGCGGATTTCCCCGGCACATGGGAACGCATCCGTGCGGACTGGTCATTACACCCGATGCTCTGGACCGGTATATGCCGCTGGAAGTGGGTGAAAAGGGGTTGGCGGTCACGCAATGGACCATGGGACCGGTGGAGGATGCTGGGCTGCTGAAAATCGATATCCTGGGACAGCGAGGACTGGAAGTGATCTCGTACACCGTGAAAGCGATCCGGCGTCAGGGGCGCCCGGTACCGTCGGATTCCCGGACGTTTCTGAACGATCCTCATACCCGGGAATGGCTTCGGAACGGTCGATCCATCGGCTGCTTCTATATCGAAAGCCCCGCCATGCTGAGCCTGATCCGCCAGGCCCGGTGCGACGATTTCGAGTGCCTCACCGCCCTCTCATCCATCATCCGCCCCGGCGTTTCCAACTACGGCGGAAAAAACACCTATCTCCGCCGCCATCTCAAACTTGAACCCGACAGCGTTTTGCACCCAGCCCTGGCTCCGATTCTCAGGGACACCCGGGGATGCTTGATTTACCAGGAGCAAGTCATTCGCATTGCATCGGAACTGGCCGGTTTGACACTCGGTGAAGCCGACGATCTGCGTCGATTGATGTCGTTCAAAAAAAACCATCGCCGTCTGTCGGATTACCGGGAACGATTTTTCGACGGCTGCCGGGCAAAACAGCTTCCCGAACCGGTCATCGAAGAAATCTATCGTCAGGTGGAATCCTTCGCCGGATATGCATTCTGCAAGGCGCATTCGGCATCGTTCGCATTGGAATCCTTCGAAAGCATGTATTACAAATCGCATTATCCGGCGGAATTCATGGCCGCCGTTCTTTCCGGTGGAGGCGGGTATTACGGATCGCTGGAGTATCTCGAGGAAGCCCGGCGATTGGGATTGTCCATTCATCCGCCGTGCATCAACGGCAGCGACTTCCGGTTCACCGGAGCCGACGGCCATCTCCGGGTCGGTCTGATCCAGGTCAAAAACCTGCGCGAAACCACCGCCCGCGAAATCGTCGACGCCCGGAACCATCACGGTCCATACATGGAACTCCCCAACCTGCTGACCCAAATCCCCAGCATGAACATCGACGAGGCCCGGAATCTCGCCCGGTGTGGCGCGATGCGCTCCCTGGGACGCACCATCCCCGAAATCCTCTGGGGAATCGAAATCTTTTTCCGGAACTCGGACACCCGCACGCCTCAGTCCATCAAAAAGCTCGAATCCCTCTGGAAAAACGTGCCGCCCCTGCCCAACCCCCCCCTCGCCCAACGCCTGCTCTGGGAACTGGAAATTCTGGGTATGACGCCCTCCGCCCACCCGCTGCGACTCTTCGAAACGGAAATCAACCGCATCCGCTCC
Source organism: candidate division CSSED10-310 bacterium (assembly GCA_016927515.1). Lineage (GTDB taxonomy): Bacteria > CSSED10-310 > CSSED10-310 > CSSED10-310 > CSSED10-310 > JAFGMN01. The sequence goes on from JAFGMN010000302.1 coordinate 2,244, forward strand.
CTCCGCCCCGTTATCCGCTCCGTCGATATGGATGCCCGGGCCGGCCAGTCAACCTATATGCTCGGATGGCGCGTCATCGGAAAAAAAACCCGCACCCGCGACTCGGACCGGCTCATGTGTTTCATTACCTTTTCCGACGAATGGGGTCGGTTCGAAACCACGTTCTTCCCACAGTCATTCGAACGAAACGCCCTTGAACTACGTAAAGGATTCGGCCCGTTCCTGTTGAAAGGAACCGTTGAAATGGAGTTCGGCGTGCCCACTCTGACGGTTGAACAAACCAAACTCATGGCCACCCCGCAGCCGATGGTGCGCATCACCACCGGACCACTCCGGAAAACCAGCACCGGCCGGGCACCCGATGAACGGAAAGCCCTCTATTCCACCTCCTGAATGCTCCGCCGACACCGCAAAATCGTCAGCGTATACTCCGTGATCAACAGCAACTTCTGTATCGTTTCCAACTCCTCCCGAAGCTGAACGGAACTGGCCGACCCACTGATCGCAATACCCAATAACCGGTTGCTGATCCGAACCGGCACAATCACAAATGCCCGCGCATCATCAAGCTGAAGCATCCGCGGCACCCACTTGAGCTCCGATATCTCATCGGTTAATGCAAAATACTTCAACTCAGGCTCCTGAAGATACCGGTTCCAGAATGCCGATTTATACAACTTGTCATACAACGGTGTACCCTTCGTTCCGGCGCGAAAATCTGCGACATTCCGCCAGAAACTGTTCTTGGAACCATCCACGGCCATGAAAACCAGACTATCTCCGATCTGCTCCATGAATTGAAGAAAGTAACCCAACGCTTCCCGCGTGGATCCCGATTCCAAGAACAGGCTTTTAGTCTTGTCGCAAATAATCTGCGCCCGGTCAATCATGGAAAACTGGCCGGTATTGTCAATGGATACAAGGCTCGGTGACGTATCAAACGCGGCCTTGTCCGCCGTATACTGGTTGTCATGAACGATCAGATCCTGCATCAACGATGCTTCAACCGATGCATCCGCACTGGTTGAAGGTGCAATATGGTAGTATCGGGCCAACGCCCGGTTCAAGACAGATTCCATGCAGACATACGGACGAATGATGAATCCCGACCGGTGTGACACCTCATCGACCATCTGGATGTCATCAGGATTGATCATGGCGACATGCAACCGCCGGCCCAGAAGCCGGAACGGTACCACCCGGTATGTGCTGACGATTTCCCCCGGAAGCGCATGGATGACATCCTCCGGTATGTCCTCCAGATCCGTCGGTTTGACCGCCGGAACTCCTTTCTGCAACGCCAACATCTCGTGAACCTGTGTCTCGTCAAGAAGCAGGAGCTGCACCAGATGTTCGCCGAAGCGGCCACCAGACATGCTCTGCCGTCGCAGCACATGTTCCAGTTGATCCGGAGTGATCAATCCCTGATCCAGAAGGATTTCTCCAAGCTTTTTCATGATGTGGCCTCCTGTAAGAAGTATAAGGATAATATAAAGACATGACAATTCACCCCAATCAAACACTGCTCAAACACGGAGCAAACCCATTTTGCGTATTTTGTGCGGCATATTGGGGATGGAGTGCTTGGTTCGCCGGGTTAACCAGGTATCGTTTATATCGTTCACCCGGCTTGCCGGACATTGGGTACCGATGTAGCATGGCGACCCGGAGGTGTGGCCATGACATTATCCATGATCGAACCCATCCTGGTGGAACCAGTTTATCCGGGAAATGTCGGTGCTGTTGCCCGATCCGCCCACAATTATGGAGTGAACACGCTGAAGATTGTCGGCGATATCGACCTGTTCGATGTCGAGGCAAAAAAAATGGCACTGTATGGATATCCACTGCTTCAGGCAGCCCGTCGGTTCACGTGTCTCGAGGAAGCCGTTGCCGATTGCCACCTGGTCGTTGGAGCGGTGCAACAGGGCCGAGCCAATCGCACAGCACCCCGACCGATATGGGAAGTCTTTGACGAATATCGGGATCGCCTGCTGTCCGGCAGAACCGGCCTCGTGTTCGGCCGCGAAGACAACGGTCTGACCCGGGAGGAAATTGACGTGTGTCATGTGCTGGCGACAATCCCCACACCCTTCGATCTCAGCTTCAATCTCGCACATTCCGCATCAATCGTTCTCTATGAAATCTATCATGCTTTACATGGTGCCGAACGCAGTACCCGGCCGGATATGGCCACCCACGCTCAATTCGAAGAACTGCTCCAGCAATTGCAACAAACCCTGGGAACCATCGGCTTTTTCCGGGGAAACAACGTGGCAGGCCCCATGACCCAACTCCGGGATATCGTCTTCCGATCCCCCCTGGCTGTCCGCGATATCCCGATGATACGGGCCGTTCTCTATAAAGTCCGGAACTTCGCTACCCGCGCTCTGCCGTTCCTGCCATCCGAGTTAACCCGCGACTGCTCCACTCCCACTGAGAACCCGTAATACGGAAATCGCTGCATATTTACCATCAAACTCCCCCGCAATCACGGGACCAATGCACGCCGGACACCCAAACCGGCAATCGCAGCGCTCAGTCATAATCCGAGCCGCATGCACAACTTCCGTCGCCTTCCGGAACAGGTGCTCGCTTAAACCAATTCCGCCAGGATACCGATCGTAAATGAACAGGTTGACCGAACCCGTTGTCGATGGCGGCTGACCGGTGATCTGCACAAGCCCCAGATGGTCCGTCCGCGCCGTCCAGTATCCCTCAGCACAGCCAACACACGTTCCAATATCCCGCGGATCACACATCAGAATGACCGATGCGGCGCTGTGGATGGCCGTCAAAGCTCCAATGAAACCTGCCACCCGGTCACGAAATCCCGATACCGGCCCCACCTCCCCCACGTCCAGACGCGCCGTAAACCAGACCGATGCCGTCACCAACTCCTGCTCCGGTAATGTCAACTCACCCACACCCAGATTTTCCCGCGTCCCGAACGTCATCTTCCGGTATCCCTCCACACGCGTGATCACCGATACATCACCGTATCGCCGGAATACATGCTCCCCATTCTCGGCAGCCACCTCCAAAACCTGCACCCGGACCGTCTCCAATGGCACAGTGAAATACCCCGGATCCATCGGCGCAACACGCGCCCGACCCCCAACCCAATCCAACTCCTGAACAACATACTCACGACCGTCATGCAGATAAACCGCCTCCGGATGAACCAGCAATGGCGCTGTCGCTGCATCGATTTCTCCAATCACCTCCGGCCGGCTTCCCGTATCATCGACAACAATCACATTCTCCCGGGATATAGACCGCAACCCGATTCGTTCCGCCGGATACCCCCCACCCGTGTAAAACCAACGGCCCGCGCTGTGACATACCGCCTTCTCCTCCTCAAGATACTCCAAAAATTCACCGGTGTTTCCTAACTCCGCATACAATTCGCCATCCTCAAACGGGACCTCAAACACCCCACACCGGATATGCTCCAACAAGATCAGCAGATTGTCCGGATTGATAAGACCACTTTCCACCGGGTGCCCGAAAAAATACTCCGGATTTCGCACAATGAATTGATCCAACGGCGCAGCCGATGCCACAAACACCGTCAATGACTCCATGTCACGCCGACCAGCCCGGCCAGCCCGTTGCCAGGTAGAAGCCACGGTTCCCGGGTATCCGGCAAGAATAACAGCCCCCATGGCACCAATATCGACGCCCAACTCCAGTGCCGACGTCGACACAACACACCGGATTCGGCCTTGCCGGAGTCCCTCTTCGATTCGACGCCGCTCCCTCGGCAAATACCCTCCTCGATATCCGCGAATTGCATCGACGTCATCAGACAACCGGCAATCCTGTCGCAGATGCCTCACAATCAGCTCGACCGTATGCCGGCTGCGCGTAAAAACAATGGTTTGAATACCGGCTTCCAGTAACTGCCGCGTCAGCCGGACCGTCTCATCGAGGTAAGACCGGCGGATCATTTCCACGGGATCCACAAGCGGTGGATTGTAGAAAATAAATGTCTTGCGGCCGGCCGGTGCACCGGATTCATCAATCACCGTCACGGACCGCCCAATCATCCTGCCAGCAAACGCTTCCGGGTTCGCCAGTGTCGCAGAACTCATGATGAACTGAGGATCCGATCCGTGAAACCGGCATATCCGCAGCATCCGCCGAAGCACGTTACAACAATGACTGCCGAAGACACCACGATAATGATGCAGTTCATCGATCACAATAACGGCCAATGAATGAAAAAAACGGCTCCAGCGGCTGTGATGCGGCAATATGCCTGCATGTAGCATATCGGGGTTTGTCATCACGATCCGAGCGCTTTCCCGAATAGCTTTTCGCGTGTCTGCTGGAGTATCGCCATCGTAGAGACCGATCGGCAACGGGTACGGCAGACGTGCGGTGAGTCTGGTCAAATCGTGCAATTGATCCTGGGCCAGGGCCTTGGTTGGAAACAGGTAGAGGGCTCGGGCATCGGGTCGATTCAGCAGGATATCGAGTACAGGCAGGGTGTAGCAGAGGGTTTTTCCGGATGCCGTCGGAGTCACAACGATTGGATTGCCGCCAGCCCGGACGGCGTCCCATGTCGCCCGTTGATGGGAGTATAGAATGGTAATGCCGCGTTCTGCCAGGACACCCCGGATATCAGG
>JAFGMN010000303.1 GCA_016927515.1 candidate division CSSED10-310 bacterium
ATGGATCAACGGGTATACGCGGGTGGCCGTCACGCGGCTCGACATTCTGGACAGCCTCGAAACAATCGGGATTTGCACGGCGTATGAACTCCCCGACGGATCCCGGACCGACCGGATGCCGTTGACACCGATCCTGGCCCGGTGTCGGCCGGTGATTGAAATGGTGCCTGGTTGGGGAGAATCGACGCGGAATTGCCGGGTGTGGGATGATCTTCCACGGGCGGCACAGGATTATGTCCAGCGGATCGAAGTGATGGTGGATGCGCCGGCACCGTTCGTTTCCGTCGGACCGCGGCGGGAAGAAACGATTGTACGAAGCTGAAACGCCGAATTTTCAGTCAACCGCGAGAGATAAAAACAAGGGACAGGTTGTGTTTCGGAGCGAGAATTCGTGAGGGAAAACCGGGACTGATCCGCGATCAGAACAGGGGCAAAATACGATTGAGTGCCTGCTCCACCGTATCCAAGCGGAAGGGTTTCATCAGCAGCCCATCGAACCCGAGATCCCGCCATCGATTCACCACCGGGTGATCCGGGTAACCGGTTGTGGCCAGCGCATGAATATCGGGATCAGCCTGGCGCAGCATGCTCAGCAACCCCGGTCCACTGGGGTTTTCATAGGACCCCATGTCGATCAGCACGATGTCGAAACCCGCTTCACTGTCCGCCGCCGACCGGAACAGGCTCAGAAATTCCGGTCCTGATTCAGCGCCGACCGCGCAATGCCCGAGTTCCTGCATCAGCTCTACGATAACCGACCGCACCGGAACCTCGGGTTCCAGAATAAGCATCCGAAGCGGACGATCCTTCGGCATGATAACGGTACGCTCCCGGGACACCGGCAGGTCGACGGTCACAACCGTGCCACAGCCCGGTTCGCTTTCAATCGTAATCGATCCATTGTGACGGCGCACAATCACGCGACTGACCGACAAACCAAGACCCCGTGACAAGTGCCGAGTCGTGAAAAACGGCTCGAAAACGCGCTTATGTGTCTCCCGTTCCATTCCCGGCCCATTGTCGGTAAACCGGATCGATAGCATCGCATGGGGTATTCCCCGTTCCGGAGAAGCAGGCACAACCTCGGCATGAATTTGAACAACCTGTCCCCCATCCGGAACCGATTCCCTCAGCGCTTCGGCAGCGTTGGTCAATATATGTGTAAACACTTGATTCAAAAGCTTTTCGTTGCCTTTGATCCGGGGAAGATCGTCAGGAATATCAACCCGGAAATCCACAGTCTCCGACCACCCCGCCACCGTCGCTACCGCGGACCGGATGACCGCCGCCGGATGAAGCAACCGCCGTTGAGGACGAATATCACCGGTTATCAACATCAGATTCTGGACTGTTTGCCGGGCCTGGAGACACCCGGCTTCGGCCTTTTCCAGAAACCCCGACACGCGCGCATTGTCAACGGCATAATGCCGGGCAACAGAGATATTTCCGAGAACACCCGTCAGATTGTTGTTGAATGAATGCGTCACACTTCCTACCAGAAAAGCCAGGTTCTCCAACCGGTCCTTCTCCCGCAACGCTTCTTCGATCCGGTCCCGCTCGGTGACATCCCGGATGATTCCTTCGATGTGCCGCTGCTTTTCTTCTATACCATCGGTCATCCGGGCAGTGATTTCCAAAACATACCGCACACCCATCGGTGACGTGGCGCGCATCAGATACCGGCAGATCGCTCCGTCCCGGTTTAACGCCTCCAGAAACGCTGTGAACTCGCCGGGATTCGGTTTCAGCCACGCCTGGAAAGGCCGGCCGATCAGCGTCTTGATGTCCGTGTCAGGCACCAGACTCTGGGCGGAAGGACTGAGGATTTCCAGGACACCACTGGGATCAATGCGGAAAAAAACATCCAACATGTTATCAAAAATGGATCGGAATCGTCTTTCACTGATCACGAAGGCCTCGTATGTCGTAACCCGGTTCACGGCGGACGCCATCATATACGAGTAGTTTTCCAGGTGGTGGGTTTCGTGGGAGTCGATTTTCAGCGCTGGTGAAACCAGCAGATAGACCGCCCCGCTGACACCCTGGCCAGGGATGCGGATGGGAACGGCCAGCAGCCCCCGAAATCCATAATCCCGGATGACATCGGCCCACAACGCATTGATTTCGCTGCTCACGACATCCGCCGCCAGAACGATGGCCCCACGCCCAAACAATTGCTCCTGAAGCATCGCATCACCAACCAGCGTTTGCGCCAGATTCTCTGGTATCTTTGCGCTTCGGTATACCTCGGGTCCAACTCCCCGGGTAACGTCCTCAGCCAAATAAGCGATCACTCCAGAAAAATCGGGAAACGTCGCCAGTCGATCCGTGATGAACCGGCAAAGCTCCGCCCGCGTGGAACACACCACCGTGGCCTCAGCCAAAATCTGATAGGCCTTGTTCCGCCGATCCTCCCGAAGCTGTTTCTCTCGTTCGTCACTCACATCACGATTCACCGCCACGATGCCAATATAATCACCGTTCAGATCGAATACCTTGGAAACCCGCGTCCAGATACGAAGCGACCGGCCGTCCCGGGTATGATCGATGACCTCACCCTCCCAGAAACCTTCTCGCTCGAACTCGGTAACGACATCGGTCCGGGTTTGTGAAACGTAGTCTCTCTCCATCAAATCGCCCATGACTCGGCCGCGTGCTTCATCCCGCCGGTAGCCATAGAGCTTTTCCGCATGATGATTCCATTCGCGAACGCAAAATCCGGTATCCGACGCGATGACCGCATCGTGAACGTTCTCGATCAGTCGTTTGATGAAGTGTCCGGAGTCCTGTTCCATTGCTCGAACGCCCTCCTGTCAGAGTACCGCCTTATCGATTTCTGTGATGTCTTATCAGAATCACACGGGGAAGCCAAGAGGATGAACCCGAGGGCATTGATTTTACCGGTGGCTCTTGATAGAAAGTAACCGAGCTTGTCAAGCAGGTTTTTGCGATATGACGCGTCAATTGTATGATGATTAAATTAACCACTAACCAGGAGATGCTATGATGAAAATTTTGTTATCGGATGCATTTGACAAATCGTTACCAGGTAAACTGGCCCGATTCGGCGAGGTTTTTGACGACAAGGACCGGCTGGCAGAGGCCGATGTGGTGATGATCCGGTCGAAGACGAAGTGTACGAAGGAGTTTATCGATGCGGCTCCCAATCTCAAATTGATCATCCGGGGCGGTGTTGGGTTGGACAACGTGGACCAGGCGTATGCCAAGGAGAAAGGCATTGCGGTTTTCAATACGCCGGCGGCTTCCAGCGTAGCAGTGGCGGAACTGGCGATGGCGTTTCTGGTGGCCATTCCCTCCAAGATCATTCCGGGGCATAGGGGAATGATCCAGGGACAGTTTTTGAAGAAGGAGCTAAAGCGGACGGAATTGTATGAGAAAACGCTGGGCCTTATCGGAATTGGACGGATCGCGCGGGAAGTGGCGATCCGGGCCAAGGCGTTTGGTATGACTGTCATCGCGTTTGATAAATATGTGTCGTCATCGGATGTCGCCGAGATGGTGTCGTTCGACGACCTGCTGCAACGCGCGGATTACATCTCCATCCACGTCCCGTACACAGCGGAAACAGATAAGATGATCAATGCCGCCTCCATCGGAAAAATGAAGACCGGCGTCATCATTGTCAACACCGGCCGCGGGAAGTGCATCAACGAAGCGGACCTGGCGGCGGCATTGCAAAGTGGAAAGGTCGCGGCCTATGGAACCGATGTCTGGTATGCCGATCCGCCGGATTGGGAGAGTTGTCCTTTGCTGAAAAAGGATGTGCCGAACGTGTATATGACGCCGCATATCGGAGCATCGAGCAACGAAAATCTGCTTCGGATCGGCGAGATCATCGAAGAGATCATGACTGAATTCACAAAGGAGAAATAACCATGGCGCACAGAGTTCATTGTTTTAATCCTGGACCCGCTCAGTTGCCTCTGCCGGTGCTGGAAGAGGTGCAGGCTGAACTTCTCGATTACAAAGGCACGGGGATGAGCGTGATGGAGCTCAGCCATCGAGCTCCGGAATACGCCGCCATTCAGGCGGAAGCTCAGAAGGATTTCAAAGAATTGCTTGGACTGGGTGATAATTGGCACATTTTGTTTCTTCCCGGTGGTTCTTCCACCCAGTTTTTCCATCTTCCCTACAACGTGTTGAACGGCAATGGAAAAGCTGATTACGTCAATACGGGAAGCTGGTCGAAAAACGCAATCAAGGAAGCCAAGCGATTCGGCGATATCCATGTGGCACACAGCGCGGAGAATGCGGAAGGGCAATTCTTGTATATCCCGACGCAGGATCAGCTTAACATGCGCAAGGACGCAAAGTATCTGCACATTACGACGAACAATACCATCGCCGGGACGCAGTGGGAAACATTTCCCCAGCCGCCCAATGGTGTGTGGCTCGTTGCCGATATGTGCTCCGACTTGTTCTGGCGGAAGTTCGATTTTGAACGCTTCGGCATGTTCTATGCCAGTGCTCAGAAAAACATGGGACCGTCGGGAGTCACGGTTGTGGCAATCCGGGACGAGTTTCTTTCCTTGTGCAGCGATGACGTCCCCACGATGGTCAGTTACAAGACGCAGGCCAGCAAGGATTCGCTATACAATACAGCGCCGACTTTCGCGATCTACGTGGTCGGAAAGGTGCTGAAATGGCTGAAAGGGTTGGGCGGACTCGATGCCATGGAGAAACTGAATCGGAAAAAAGCGAACCTGCTGTATCGTGCACTGGATTCCAAGCCCGACTACTGGGTCACATCGGTCAGAAAAGACAGCCGCTCGACAATGAACGTCGTGTGGCGGATCCGGAACGATGAAAATCTGGAAAAGAAATTCATCGGCGAAGCCAAAGCCGCCGGTTTGATCGGTCTCAAGGGGCATCGGTCCGTCGGTGGCATCCGGGCGTCCATCTACAATGCCGTGTCCATGGAAGGCGTGGAAAAACTGGTGAACGTCATGGAAACCTTTGCGAAGGCGAATCCGTGATCGCTTCGTGAATTGAAGAATTGAAAGAAGAAAAAAGGCCCCACCGTACGGCGGGGCTTTTTCTTTTCATACCGGGTGCCGGGAGTTAAATGTCTTCCAGGGATCGAACGATCAGGCCGGATCGGAGTTTCGGCTCAAACCATGTGGATTTCGGAGGCATTACCTGGTTTGCATCGGCAATGGCCATAAGCTGTTCGATTCGCGTCGGAAACAGCGCAAAAGCCACGGCTTCACCGGCATGAACACGGCGTTCCAGCTCATTCATTCCGCGGATGCCTCCGATAAAATCGATGCGTTCATCGACGCGGGGATCGCCGATGTCGAGAACCGGGTGAAGCAGGTTGTTCTGCAAGATTGAAACATCCAGGCTCAGAACGGGATCATCTGCGGGAAAAGTGCCGGGGCGGGCCGTGAGCCGGAACCAGCGATTGTCG
>JAFGMN010000304.1 GCA_016927515.1 candidate division CSSED10-310 bacterium
CTATGGAGCCCGGACTTTCCTCCAATCCATTCGGATCAGCAGCCGCCCGACCGACTCCGCATACCCATCATACTGCGTGCAGACATTTTCTGCGAGAGGGATACGGCGGGATCGGTTGATTGACACGCGGTCACCCTGGTATACTCGCGCGGTCGATTGGCATGGCTTGGCAGCAAGGAGACGACCGATGAATGAGCGACGACGATGGGGGATGACGATTCTGGCGGGACTGATGCTGGGAACGATACTGGGTATTTGCGGCGGCGATGGACTTCACGCCCAGGATCTGTCTATGGATATCCGGTTGAATCGAGTTGAAGCCGGTGATGAACTCGACCGCCGGTATGACGATACCTGGGGCGGAAGCATCGGTTTGACATACATGTTCTCCGATTATGTCGGTGTTGAAACAGCGGTCAATTACTTGAAATGGATGCCATCCGGCGACGATGCCGACCTTGGTATCATCGACTGGACCATCGACGGCGTTATTGCGTTTCCATTTTTGGACCGGTTCCGGGTGTATGGTTTCGCCGGCATGGGATTGTATGTGTGGAAAATCGACAGGTGCTGGTGGATTTCGGATGGCCCGGAGGATGGTGCTGATCTGGGTATCAACTGGGGTTTGGGTCTTGATGCGCATATCTGGCGGGATATCGATTTATCGGTCTCTTATCGCCGTCACCGGGTGGAATTCGAAGACACAGACAACCGGTTCTGCTGGTCTGAGATCAGCCTGGGGGCCCGGTTTCATTTTGATCCGATTATCTTCCGGCACTGAGTGTTACCCAGATTCCCACATCGTTCTCCTGTGACACCCCGTTAACAGGGTCAACGTCCGGGTGGCCGTTGACATCTAATCGGGATTTGGAAAACGGTTTTTCGGTGATATGATGCTCGATCAGTTGAATCCAGTGTGGACGAAAGCGAGTGAAGGAGTTTTCTGGAATGAGCCTGCGAATGATCATCGCGCTGATCGAAACGATGCGGCCGAAGCAATGGATCAAGAACCTGCTGGTGTATGCCGGCGTTATTTTTTCACTTCGGTTTTTTGAACCTGGTGCGCTGCTGCGAGCGACGGCGGCATTCATTTTGTTTTCGTTGATATCCGGTTCGGTCTACATCATGAACGACCTGCTGGACTACCGGCGGGATCTCGCTCATCCGCAGAAAAAGATGCGTCCCATTCCATCGGGGCGGCTGCCACGGTCCGCAGCGCTGGTTTACCTGATCGTCATCGCTCTGGCCTCGTTCTCGGCCAGTTTCCGGTTGTCGATCGAGTTCGGTATCGTCGCACTCATCTATTTCATCATGAACATCGCTTACTCCATCCGGTTGAAACACGTGGTCATTATCGATGTCATGATCATTGCCCTGGGTTTCGTTCTCCGGGCACTCGCCGGGTCAGTGGTCATCCATGTGGAATTTTCGCATTGGCTTCTAATCTGCACCCTGCTCCTTGCCCTTTTCCTGGCGATCTGCAAACGCCGGGCGGAGATGAACCTCATCAAAGAAAATGCGGGAAATCACCGAGCGGTTCTCGATCATTATACGCCTGCACTGGTGGATCAGATGACTTCTGTTGTTACGGCTTCGGCCCTGGTAGCATATGCGCTGTACACCATTTCGCCGGAAGTCACGACCAAGCTCCAGACGGATAACCTGATTTATACGTTCCCATTTGTTCTGTTTGCCATTTTCCGGTATCTCTACCTGGTGATGGCCCGGGATGAGGGCGGGAGCCCCGAAAAGATTTTTTTGCAGGACAAGGCCATGATCATTGACCTGATCGGCTGGATTGTGACCGTCATGGGCATCCTGTATTTTAAGCCCTAATGCGTACGCGGCGATCTGCCCGGATCGCTCCCTCTTCCGGCACACCGGGTTGACTCAATGCACGAAAACCGAAGATATTGGACTCACTGTTACTGAACAAGTGAACGTTTTGAAAATGAACGTTCTAAATGTGCACGTTCTGAATCCGTATGGAGGATAGCATGATGAAACGATCATTTATCGGGGTGCTCATTGTAAGCAGTGTTTTCACGTCCGGAGGTTGGGCTGCGGTCTATTCGGTGCCTGGTGATTATCCGTCGATTCAGGAGGCATTGAATGCCTGCGTGGATGATGACACGGTGGCGGTCGATCCCGGTACATACACGGAGAATATTCTCTGGCCCGACGTGCAGGGTGTAACCCTGCGGTCCTCGGTTGCCGGAAGCCCGATTTCGATTCGCTCACAGGGAGTGGACCGGATTATTCTGCAGCGGACCGGTGCGGAGCGATGCATGGTGATTCTACAGGATCTGGATATTGCCGGTGGTGTTCATGCTCCGGGAGCGGGCCTCGTTTTTGAGCGGACGGAGCTTGTCATGATCCGGTGTTCGAGCCGGAATCACCGGCACAACGGAACGGAGGCGATCCTAGGGTTAGCGCTGCATTGCACCGAATGTCACCTGCTGGTGGAAAACTGCGAATTCTCCGGAAACGAGTATGAGCCGCCGACGGTTGTGTATGACAATCTGGGACTGGCCGTATATCTGGAGAACTGCACCGGGACGTTTTCGGGATGTGCGGTTCGGGACAATACATCCGATTATGTTTTAGACATTGTTCATGCTCCTTGCGATGTGGATTTCATCGGGAACCGATTCGAGAACAATGCGAATGTCGGAAGCGATAATTATCGGACATGTCTGGTCAGCGGATCGGGAAGTGTCATGATCCGGGACAATGTGTTCAGCGGTAACCGGGCAAACAGCGGCGCGGTGATGACGGCCGGGGATCTTGTCTGGGTGGAGAACAACCTGTTTATTGGGAACGGCGGATTGCCGGCGTCATCGGCCATGCGTCCGTGGGCGGATATGACGATGATCCGGTTCAATACGTTCTCTGACAACACGGCATTTTCGATGGGTATATCCGTGGGGAGTGTGTGCCTCGAGAACAATATTGTGATGGAGCCGATGGACGGGGATTGGTCTGTGCCGGGCCGGATGGATTACAACCTGTTTGGTTTCGCCGATCCGGGTTCGTATTCCTTTGCGTATGGACCGTCCGATATTTTTGGTGATCCTTTGTTCGTGCAGGGGCCGGCTGGCACCCGGTACCTGAGCCAGACGGCGTCGGGTCAAACGGTAAAAAGTCCCTGTATCGATGCGGGGAATCCGATGGCCGATGTACCGGCCGGCACGACGCGAACAGATTATGGTCCTGATCTAGGCGTTCCGGATATCGGGTATCATTATCCTAACTCCGGAGCCGATCCCGCCTGCGATGCTCCCGGCGTCACCATTGTCATGCCGTCGAACCATTTTGAACCGGCGTCCACTTTCTCAACTTCGGTTATCGTCTGCAACCCGCTCCCGAATCCCCTACAGGGGCGTCTGTATGTAGCGCTGGCCCTTGATGGATATCTTGGGTTCTGGCCGGGATTCACCTGGAAACTGGATGGATACGACGGCGAATTCAGCTCTGGAGAAACCGAAGTGATCATTCTACCGGCGTTTATCTGGCCGATGAACCCATCGGGAAATCTCGGAGATGCGATGTGGATCGGCGCTCTGACGGACGCGACGGATCAGGTAATCGGTGCAATCGACAGTCTGTCCTTCACTTTTGTCTATTGATGCCGATTTCAGCACACAATGAACAATGAGAGGGATCCCTCTTCGAATGTATCAGTCGTAACTAGATCAGTAGCGCAGGAAGCCGTAGCCCCAGGAAACAACGTCGCCTGTGGGAATCGGCGGTGTATCCATGCCTTCCGGTGCTTGATACGGCAGCTCAACGATTTCCCGGGCCAGGGTCATTGTGTAGAGTTTGTAATTGGGATCGCCGGCTTTTTTTCCAAGGAAAATAATATTTGCGCCGTTGGGTGAAATATCCACCGCTTTGATATCCATATTGTCCTGTTCGCTGCTGACCAGCAGGTTGCTCACTTCGCCGCCTTCCGGGGAGATTGAGTGAAGGCCGTTGGCGGTCACGAAAACGATGCGCAGATCATCCCGGGACCAGGCGGCATCGCGGATGGGATTGTCCTGGGTTGTGTGGAGTTCGAGATACTCTTCAAAATTTTCGGTAATGCAGAGCCGGGAAACGCCGCGCTTGGCGTTTTTCAGGAACGTGACGATCTTCTGACCGGTGGGATTGAATGTACCGATCGTATCGAAATCACGGTTACCGAAATAGGCATTGATGGATTTTCCGGTCAGATCGACGACCTGAAATGCGTCTCCTTTGGAAATCAGGATATTCGAGCCGTCGGGTGAGAACACTGGATCGGATGCGATGGGGTTATCGAGCAGTCGTTTCACTTTTCGGCCGTCGATTTCCGACAGGGTCAGATACCCTGTTTTATTGCCGGACTTTTGAATGACGATATAGGCCAGTTTCTTGCCATCGGGGCTGATGACGGGGGAGATTGCTTTTTCGGCAACTTTCCGGATTTTTGAGCCGTCCGCGTTCATGACATAGATGTTTTCGTTGTGAGTGAACGCGATAATGCCGATATCGGATCGAAGGTCACGCCCTTTTTCAGCATAACCGGATGCGGGAAAATGGCGAATCAGGCGTTTGAGGACATCGAGGGAATCGAGAAATTGACCGCTGATAGCGAGTTGTTGGGACCATTCCAGCAGAAACTCAGGTAGTGTGTCCTGGACCTGTTCGGCGACGCGTGTATCGTAGTACTCGTCGAGAATGATCTGCATCAATTCAACGCCTTGTTCCCAGTGCTTCAGCTGTTTTTCGTTGTCCGACCATTTAAAGTAGGCTTCCGCGATGGCTTCTTCTACAGCTTTGCGCTTTTCGGTTTCCGGATACTCCTCCAGAAACGCTTTCAAATGAGTGATCGCATCCTTGTATGAACCGGTATTGATCAGGTGTGCACCTTTGCGCAGGTTTTCAGTATTTTCACAGCCCGTCAGCATGACCAGGATCAGGGCGGTCAACAGAATTATCGGGATGCGGCATGCGTTAAACATCGACTGTTCCCCTTTCTCACTGCAAACAAACGAAACGCGTTCCCATCCGGTCCGGCTGGATGGAGCTCATGATCAAGGCAATATCATTACCTTTTTAACCCTGGTTAGTCAAGGTGGGGGAGTTGGGTGGTAAGCCGAAATCTGCTACATTGCCGCTCATGAGGCGTTTATCGATAAGAAGTACAGGTTTTTCCGGCGCTTCGATCCGCTTGGTGGCTTGGACCGTTGCATTGGTGTTCCGGTTCCTGTGGCCGCTGGCCGATCCGCCGCAGGATCTGTCGTGGAGTGGTGGTTACATGGCGGATGAGGGATTCTGGGTGCACGATGCTCGGAATGCCGTTCAGTTTGGGGCGTTTGCCGATGACGACTGGCATAACCGGATCGTCAGTCCGCTGATTCATCCGCCGGTATATTTGCTGTTTCGTTTGCTGTCACCGGGTCTGGTCGCCGTTCGCGTCTGGGCTGCCTGTCTGGCACTGCTGACATTGTGGGGGCTCGACCGTGTGTGTCGGCGCTTGGATCCGTCGGGCTGGTTATTCATGGCGTTTGCGGTGAACAGCATACTTGTGGCGTACCAACGAACTGCCATTCTGGAGTCGGCGGTGCTTCCCGTTGCCGTCCTGTCGTTGTGGGTGTGGCTCCGAGCAAGGGAAACCCGTACGTTGGCTCGGGGATGGACCTGGGATATTGCAGCCGGGATCGCTGCGACTATGACCTGGCTGGTTAAAAGTACGCAACTGCCGATCTTGGCCGCGATGATCCTGGCAACCGTGTTGATCGAACCGCATAGGAAGCGGCGTTTCCAGGCGGTGATCTGCCAGATCCTGGGTATGGCCGGAGTTGCCGTGATATGGGCGGTGATGATCGCCGGTCCCCACGGCGATCTCCTGGCCCACTACAATCGATTCTATCTGTCTCAACACGGTGAAACCCTGAACGATTTTGTTTTTAATGTCATCCAGCAGCCCGCAGGTATCTACTTCAGCCGAATGCCGGTGCTTTTTCCTGCTGCGCTGCTGGTGTGGACCCGCCTGCTGCTCCACCGGCACTTCCACCGGGTACCGCCGGCGGTGACGTTTGCCTGGTCATGGTTCACTCTCGGCTTAGCATCTCTCGCCCCACTCGGTTATCGGCCGCTCCGGTACTATCTTCCGCTGATCATCCCCACGGTGATTCTGGGGTGGCACTGGGCGTTCGGTCAGCAGGATCATTCACCACCGCAATGGGTTCGGTGGATTGCCGCCGCCGTAACGCTCGTATTCGTTCTGACCCCGGTTCCCATCCTCGCTGCCCGGTTTGCTCCATCCGGTGTCCTCGCCCGTTTCTCGACCCTGGCCGGTGTGGCCGGTTTTCCTTTCATCGAAGCCATTCTTTGTCTGGCTGTCACCATTGGAATCCTGATACCGTATACGTGTGCCGGGCGTTTTCCGTCGCACCGGATGATGGTAATGTTGTTAGCCATCAGTTTCGTTTTTCATACCGGATGGATGGGGTTTCGCCTTGCAACCCGCCGGTATGATGTGGTCGAGGCATCCCGTGCCCTGGCGCGGATGATTGGTCCGGAGTCGGTTGTGGCGGGGCAGTGGGCGCCTCAACTCTGCCTGGAAACACGGTTCCGGGCGATCCCGATGTGGAAAGGATTCGTTAACGACACCGATCCGGTAGGGCGATTTGGAGTCACCCATGTTGTTTCATGGGAGTATGTTCTTGGCAACGAGTATCGGCATCAGCGGGAGTGGTTCCCGGACATGATGACCGGTGCCCGGCGGGTCGCCGTTTTTCGGATCAAGGATTCCGATGTATCGGTGTGGGAGGTGGCAGAGATGACGGATTCGATCAGTCCGTAACGATTCCCAATCCGCCAAACCACTGCACATCGGGAATGATCTCTCCGTTTCCATCGTATAACCGGTTATCGCGGAAATCGAAGCGGGATCGTCCGTTTTCCACTGCTCGGAAAGCGATGGAACAAAGCGTGCCGCTACCTGACACCGGCTGAACCTCGCTTCCCAACAAGCTGATTCCGATGGTGACGCTGTTGGTGCCACCGGCGGCGAGGAAGGTTGTTGACGCGCCGGACGACGAGTAGAAGTTTCCTTCGGTGGCATTGACATACTCGAATACCGCCGGATCGAACATCAGCGCAAAGGCGGCGCCGTAGGTGTTTTCGATTTTTTTACCATTGATGTTCATGATGAGTTCCGATCCGGAGACGGAGACGCCGGCCAAATACACGGCATTATCGGGTGGATCAAGCGTATCCGCCGTAAATGCGATTGCTTTTCCTGGTTCCGCCGGATCTTCCGGATCATCATCGGATCCACAACTCCAGATACCGGTGATTAGAACCGCCAACACCATGAAAAAAACCAGTCGATGAACCTGCATCTGACACCTCCCGGGGGAAATGGTTCATTGCCGAGTGTATCCGGGTTAACCGCCGGGATCAAATGCTTCAACCGCGTCATAACGCTTCAATACTTCTCGCGAACCGTAAAAAATCCGCATGCAAACGAGGCGAATGGCAGCAGGAAAATGCGGATCGGTCGGCGGGAAAAAAGGATTGAGGGTCAAAGCATCCTGGGATATAACTAGTCAACGGAAAGACTCTGCGATTTGATTCGAAAGGTCCCTTATCCGGATGAATACGACTGCGATCCCGTTGCCATTACTATCGATTTCCGTGATTACCATCGGACACCAGTCGGAAGGAGATTTGGTCGACTTGCTTCCGCAGTTACTGGCTGATGCTCCCGCTCTGGGTATGGAAATCGTTGTTGTTGACAATGCATCCACCGATGGAACCCGGGCTCTTCTCGATCGGTATCGCCGGGATATCATGATCATTACCAACGACAGGAACCGGGGTTTTGGTGCTGCCGTTAACCAGGGATTGCAGCGAACCCGGGGTCAGTACGTTCTGCTGCTGAATCCCGATGCCCGGATTGATCCGGATGCCATCCGAAGCTTGAAAGGCTATCTCGATACCCATGCCGCGACGGGCGCTGTCGCACCCCGTCTGGAATACCCCGACGGCAGATTGCAGCCGTCGCGCGGAAGTTTCCCTTCCGTTTTCCGTACCCTGGCGAGTTTGTTTCAGCTCAAGCGTTTGATGCCCGACGATGAAACCGTGATGCGCAGCCCATTACGCTTTTTGGGCCGCGTCTTTCGGCAATACGCACCGCCGCAGGCGGAAGAAATCGTGGACTACACCACTGGTGCGTGCGTGCTGTTACGACGATCAGCGCTGGATACTGCGGGTGCCTTCGATGAGTCCTTTTTCCTGTACTACGAAGAGATCGATCTGGCGAAGCGGTTGAAGGAAGCCGGTTACAATTGGGTATATCTTGACCGGGTTATCGCCCGGCATGCCGTGGCGGCATCATCCGACAAAGCACCGTTGCGCCCCTTTCTGGAACGCTGCCGAAGCATGTGTTATTATTACAGCAAACATCATTCATTTCGTGCGGGATTCATCGTTCGTCAAATGCTGTACATCACAATCCTGATTCGCTGGTTGTTGATTCTCATTCATCCCCGATTCAGGCTGGATCCCCGGGTGCCGATCGCCGAGGAGACCGCTGTGTATCGGCGTCTGCTTCGTCGCAGAACCCACATCTGATCCGCGTTCCCGAATCACTCGCGAACCGATTATCGGCCGTGTGCGCACCGGTCACGTATAGTCAGCGGGTGTATCAAGATTTCGCATGATTCCCGGATCGTCGATGCGGTGCCGGATGACCGGAAACGGACCGTTGTGAAGGAGCGCGCGCAAGCCGAGATCGGGATCCGGAGTAGCGAGTGCAGCAAACGCCTCGGGTGGAAAGAGTGCGGGGTGACCGCTGCGTCCGGCGAAAACCGGCAGATGGATCGTGCCTGGATGGGATTCGTGGGCTTCGATCAGCGTCCGGATGGCATCGGGGTCTACGGCGGGATGATCACCCGGCAGCACCAGAACCGCCGGAGTGGTTTCCGCTGGTTTCGCTCCGGATGTATCCCGTCCCACCGCTTCGATTGCCCGGCGCACGGAGTCACTCATCGGCCAATCGGGATTCGCGCCACCGATGATCTGCACGGGCCAATCCGTCAACCGGTCGATGATCTCGTTTTCTCGATAG
This sequence comes from candidate division CSSED10-310 bacterium, assembly GCA_016927515.1. GTDB lineage: Bacteria > CSSED10-310 > CSSED10-310 > CSSED10-310 > CSSED10-310 > JAFGMN01. Next base: position 9,104 of record JAFGMN010000304.1, read on the forward strand.
CCTGTCACGACGATGACTGGATCGCAGCCCGCCAGCAGCAGGCTATTGA
>JAFGMN010000305.1 GCA_016927515.1 candidate division CSSED10-310 bacterium
CAGCAGCGTTTTTCCGACGCCGTGTCGCAATGCCTTGAAATTCGATGATTACATGCAGGCCAGTGCGATGAACTGGAGTTGTACAGGACGCAAGTTATCGCGTCAGGTCTGGAACATCATGCCCCGTATCCGGGAAGTGGATTTATACATCCGGCGCCGGCGACTGAGAGGGAAAATCCGGGAGATGCATCCCGAGGTTGTTTTCTGGGCCCTGAATGGAAAGGTGCCACTTGAGCACAGTAAACACACGGCTGAGGGGATCGGCGCACGGTCGCGTCTGTTGTCTCCGCTGTTTCCCGGATTACCGGAGTTGATTCGATCCGTTGGTGAGAACGGTTGGTTTGGGCGGGGTCTGGTAGCGGAAGACGATGTGCTGGATGCTGTTGCCGGGGCCGTCACGGCGACATGTAAAAGTGCGTTGCGGACGTTACCCGCGATTCCTGAAGCCGATCGGTATGGTTTACCGATGGAAGTCGTTTATCCGGATGTGTCATGAACCAGTCATGATCGATCGGATGCGCCGGTAAATGCTTCGATGCGGGGAAGCAAACGATTTAGCACAGCGTCGCGGAATTCGCTGATGGGGATTTCCTGGGAGCAGCCCGATGCTGCCCGGTGACCACCTCCGCCGAATTCTGTTGCGATCTCACTCACATCAAACCCGTTTTTCGATCGGAACTCACAGTACACTCGGCCGTTTTCCGCCTCGACCAACGTGACCGACACAATGGCCTGAGCCAAAGAAATCAGATAACTGAAAACACCGGCCGTCCATACATGACGGTGATTGGCACCCAGAAGTTCCAGATCGGGCTGAGAAAGCATCGCACAGGCAATGCGCCCGTCGGCAACGCTTTCGAAATGTGACAGAGCGAACCCCAATACGCGTAAATCGGTTTCGCTCCGGCCTTGAACCAGGACCTGAATGATCGGCTCCGTATTCAATCCCGTGGATTTCAGGACGGCCGCTGCTTCGAACGTTTCCTGTGTGACGCCGGCGTTCTGGAAATGCCGGGAATCCGTCACCAGACCGGTATACAGTGCTTCGGCCACCGGAATATCGAGCGGCCAGCCCGCGGTGCGGATCAGATGGAGCACGATTTCGCAGGTGGATGATGCCGTCATGTCGACATGATCGATCCGGCAGAACCCTTCGTTGGTAGCATGGTGATCGATATTGATAATCGGGCAACCCAATTCGCGAATGATGTCCTGAAACCCCGTTCGGTCTTCAGAGCCGATATCGAGGATGATGACCGCGTCGTACGGCGGACGGATCGTTTCCGGCGTTAGCACCGGTTCGCCCTGAAACAGGAAATCGAAGCGACCCTCCACGCTGGTGGACCAGGCGATATCGATCATTTTACCGATCTGCCGCAGGGATCGCGCAAGACCGATCACGGAGCCGGCGGCGTCACCATCGGGATGAACATGGGATGTCAGGAGCAGTCGACGGGCATCGGTAATCGTTTGTGTCAGCAGCGGATCGAATGATTTCATGAAGGAACCTCCCGGAAACAAAATCGTATTGATATCCGATTTATCCGGGAAATGCCAGTACAGATCAGAATTGGGTGTCCAGAGAGGTGGCTAGCACTTTTGTCACCGAGGTCTGCATGCGGTCGATATGGTGCTTCACAATGTCCTGGTCGGGTTCTCGGCCGGAGTCCCGCGTTTCCGCTGCTTTGATGTAGACCTGTTCCAGTTCATCCGATATCTTCACCCGGCATTCGAACCACTCGGGAATGCGGGGTGAAAATTCTGCGTATTCCAGTTGAATATACGGTGCCGACAGTCGGGGATCGGCCGCCAGAGCGGATTGGATGCGATCCGATTGCAGGCTGGATCGTCGTACCGGCATGTATGTGCTTTCCAGACTCCAACGGGCACCGATATCCGTTTGCGTGAACCACTTAATGAAGTCCCAAGCTCCCGCAATTTTCTCCGGGCCTCCGCTATTGAAGATATTGATATTCGTTCCGGACAGAATCACCGCCTTTCGAACGTCCCCTTGTGGAATCGGAGCGATGCCGTAATCGAACTTGATTTTCCCTTCCAGGTATTTTCGGGTGACGATGGATGCCTCGAACATGCCGACTTTTTCGGCCAGCCAATCGTTTTGATGATCATACCCTTCCGCGAATTTGGCCGAACCGTTCCGGATCATATCGACATAGACGGCGGTAGCTTGATATCCCGCGGTTGAGTTCAGCGCAACCGCGCGGGTTTCGGAATCGAACATCAATCCGCCGAAACTGCGAAACAGGCAGCTCCAGTTCCATTCATTCCGGATTGTCATACTATATCCGACGATATCCGGTCGACCGTCACCGTTGGTGTCCCGCGTCATTTTCCGGGCATACTCCACCAGTTCCGCAACCGTCGCCGGCGGCCGGTCAGGATCGAGTCCGGCCTGGCGGAACATCTCCCGGTTGTAATAGAGAACCGGCACGGATTTATTAAATGGAAACGACCAGAGCTTGCCGTCGAATGTATTGTTTTCCAACATGACCGGGAGAATGTCATTCCGGAAGGCCGCGGGGTCTGGTTCCTGGGCAATGAGTTCGTCCAGGCAGACCAGCTTGCCAGCGCGGGATAGTTTCAGCGTCAGGGCCTCGAAATTTTGAGAGATATCAGGGGAGCGTCCGGCGACGACGGATGCCAGGATTTTCTTTTGCAGGGTATCGTAGGTTCCCATGTTAACACCCCGGATGAAATATCGGTGCTGTCCGGCATTGTATTCCCCGATGAGCCGATCGAGCACTTCACCGAGTGGTCCACCCATGCCATGCCAGAACTGAATCAGGATACGTCCTTCGGGAACGGGTTCATCCACCGTGCATCCGAAGACAAAGACGGCGATTCCCGCAATCAATACCAGGAAAAAAAACCACGCAATCCGGGAAACACCCATGAATCTACTCCTTCAAGCCTGTCATCGCCTGGCTTTCAACGAATTTTTTCTGGACGAAAAAATATCCGATGACCAGAGGCACAATGGAAAATGTAGACGCCGCCATCAAAAGCCCCCATTCAGTGCCGGCATCACTGAGGAAGTAGGCCAGTCCAACCTGCAATACCCGCAAATGCGTGGAATTCGTGACAATGAGGGGCCAGATGAACGAGTTCCAACTCCCCAGGAAACTGAAGATGCCGAGCGTCAGAAACGGTGGCGCAGACAGAGGGAGCAGGACGCGAAAATAGAATCCCATGTGCGAGCATCCGTCAACGGTGGCGGCATCGTGTAGATCTCTGGGTAGTGTCAGAAAAAACTGCCGGAAGAAAAAAACCGAGTAGACACTGGCAGTGAACGGTACGATTAGGGCCAGATACGTATCCAGCCAGCGCAGTTTTGCGAGAATGACGTAGTTTGGTACGAGTAGAGCTTGTTGAGGCAACATCATGGTGCCGAGTAGAAAGATGAAGAGCGCGTTTTTGAATGGAAACCGGAAAAAAGCGAACGCATAGGCGGCCAGCGAGGAGAAGAAGAGTTGGCAGCCGACGGTGATGATGGCCACGATGATTGTATTTAAAAAATACCGGCCGAAGGGTTGAGATTTCCATGCTTCCGGGTAGTTATCCCATCGCAGCGACACCGGCCGTACCGATGTCTGATCGTGGAGAGGGAGGGTGACGGTCTGCGCGGGATTCGCCGGATCGGTAAATTCCGCCAACCCCTTATCGAGCGTCCGGGTCAGTGCCATGCGCCGTTTCGTATCGTTGACCGAAACTTTGTAAACAGGCTTCACCCATCCACTGATCTCCGCCGTTTCCTGACGTCTCGGGATCAACTCGACGGACTCCGTCATAATGCTGTCAGGACCCTTCAGACTGGTCGATATCATCCATGCAAAAGGAAACAGCATCATGATGGATCCGAATATCAGGAGGCTGTGGATCACCAGCTTCCACAACCGTGTCTGCAGTGTATAATCCGTCACCTGCCCATCCCCTTTCTATTGATAGTGCACACGTTTCTCGACCACTAACTTCTGCACCAGCGTCAGGGCAAAAATCATGATGAACAGCTCGAAAGCCACTGCGGATGCGTATCCGAAATGAAAATCGCCGAATCCAACCTTGTATAAGTAGAAAACGACTGTCATCGTCGAATTCATGGGTCCACCACCCGGGGTCATCATGTAGATTTGAGCAAACACCTGAAACGATCCGATGATGCTCATGACCAGGATGAAAAAGGTTACCGGTGACAACAATGGCCATGTGATATTCCTGAACTGGCTCCATTTACCCGCACCATCCACCGTTGCGGCTTCGTACAGATGGTTGGGGATATTTTTTAATCCCGTCAGGAAGATGATGACGTTGTATCCCAGATGTTTCCAGACGCTCATAACAACGATGGACACCATTGCCCATCGAGGGTCCAGCAGCCAGCGCTGGCCGGGAATCCCCACCGATTCCAGGATGTTGTTCAGCAGCCCGAAGTTCGGATGATAGATCAGTTTCCAGACGATGCTGACGGCGTTGATCGATGTGATTACGGGAATGAAATAGATCACGCGGTATGCATCGATGCCTTTGATTTTGCTGTTGAGAAGCATGGCGATCATCAGGGAGAAGATAATCGTCATTGGAACGGACAGGATGGTGTAATAGATTGTGTTCCACAGACTTTTCCAGAACAGGGGGTCGTAGGCCAGGAGGCGGAAGTTGCGGAGTCCGGCGAATCGGGCTTCGGAGATCAGGTCCCAATTGAACAGGGACAGTCCCAGGGAATAGAAAATGGGCAGAACGTGAAAGGTGGTGATGATGATAACGGTGGGTAGAAGGAGAAGATAGGCGAAGGTTTGTCGATCCGTCCGATCGTGTTGTTTTTTTGGTTTATGGGCGCGCTCGCTCATGAAAGAGACTTTCCGGGTTGGAGGTTTTCCAGCAGGCGGATCAGCCCGATATTGAATTCGGCGGTGCGGTGATCCCATTTGGCGGGTTCCAGTTGTTTTTTTTCTTCGTCG
>JAFGMN010000034.1 GCA_016927515.1 candidate division CSSED10-310 bacterium
CGCCGCTGCCAATGCCTCGCGTGTAAACACGACATCATAACCCGCTTCTTTGATCGCCCGATCAACGAGATCGATTGCGTCGGAACGCTTCGACTTCACTGCGAATGGTATTTCCCGGCTCATACTCCACACCGGAAACCCCGGCTCCGAATCGCCGGATGCCTGATTGTAAGACCGCGGCACAAAATACCGCAATCCTCCCGACAGCATCACATCCGGACCCGTCACGGGATGCACAAGCTGCCGGGCGATTTCGGATTCCTCGGATCGATGAAAAACATGCGAAGCGAACGACGCAGGCGTGGCATGCGTGATTCGCGTATCACTGACCAGCCCCGTCGCCTTTCCCAATCGCGTTGCACACTCCAACACCGTTTCAATCGGTTCACCCTGGCTGTCTCCGCCAATGCATTCTAACAACGACATCCGACCCGTCGCCATTTGCGACGCCGCTGCCGCCGAATCCGGAACCAACGCACCAAAGGGATCGGTAAACAAAAGACCGATCTGGCCCTCCCGCATCGTCTGCTCCAAAGCCGTTATTCCTTCACGATCACGATAAATCGAAGCCGGAGCAAGCATCGCATACTGCCGCAATAAACCGATTGCAGGAAACCCCATTCCGTCACCAATCACTAAAATGACGTTCCGGATCCCATCTGCGCCATCATCTGAACGACCGGCTGAATCGACCGAACCGATGGCTGGCCATGTGAGACCCATCATCACCGGCAACACCATCAACATGAATCTCCGGATACCGACTACCAGGCTCCTCATCGAACGGCTCCTTTCCCACCCGCAGACCCGGCGAGTACCGGTCTGCAACCCTGTAGAAAAATTCTGAAAACACGGCGGATTTTGATCAGCATCCCATCCTTTTTATCCTGGAGTTCCCGGGTGAGAGTATTCAGCATGGCGGCTGCAGCGGGTGTCAGCCTCCGGTTGTGCGTCAATTCGCATTGGATCATCGCAACCTGCACACTGATATCGTTATAATCGCCAAGAAGTGTTTGCAAGGTCTTCAACCGACGGATCGGATCATGCACATCGATATCGCTGAACACCGGTGTGAAAAACTCCAGAAGATAACGAAACTTCTTGCATTGAATCCGAAAGGCATGCATTTGGTGGTCTAAAATGCCGCGACGAATACTTCGCCCGTCGCGGACAACCCGGCGACACCGTTTCGCAATCCGATCTTTTGCAAATGTGTCTACACTCAGAGAGGCTCCCGGTCCCGGTAAAATGGCACCCGATTTCACTATCATGCTTTCGATACGGGTGATATCAATCCGGAAAGCTTCGGAACAAAAAACGGCGATGATCCTGCGGCTTTCAAGCAAACGCCGCCGGGCGATGCGCCGCCGGAACAACGAAAGTTCATGCTGCATATCGTCAGGAATCAATGCCGCCATCGATGGTACGGATTCCATGAAAACGTCCAGATCTCGCTTAGTATTCGTCATTGCGGCCATTTCCTGAATTATCCGAGCCAGTTCACGTCGCTGCACGGGATCGATGGCCGGCTTGACCTGGTTCAGCACCGCCCGCATCCGCCGGGCGGCAACACGGAAATCATGCAGAGGCTCCGGATCCAAATCGGCGATGACACCGGGAATTGTGCCGGTCATCTGCCGGATTTGTTGCTCCAGTATGTCCCGCACGGCATCATACAGCGTCATGACAAGGTTGTTATACCGTTTCAGAAATCCGAACGCAAAAGATCCGTTCCGCGATTGATCTGGCTCAAATAACCCGCGCGTAACACAGGCAAAATCTGCTATGATCCTCTCGATGAACGGAATCCGTCTGCCGACCAGTGATTTACACCCTCCCGCGAATAGGAGAGTGCCATCCCGATGGCCAGCAATTCTCCTGTTACTGATTTCCCTCTTCGCGTCGGCACCCGGGTATATCAATGATGATGCGGTCATCAGCTACCGCTACGCTTGGAACATGGCCCGGGGATACGGGCCAGCGACATGGCCGGGCGGTCCCCCGGAAGAAGGCTTTTCCAATCCGTTGCTGGTCTGGATGGCTGCTGCTGGAGCCCAGGCGGCGCGGTGGACTGGCGCTAACGATTCCACACAACTCCAGGCGGCTATCACAACCGGCATCCTGCTGAATCTGCTGGCTGCAGTGGCACTGCTGCTCCTGACAGCAAGATGGAGCGGCATCCATGATGAATCGAAATACCAGTCGGGAACGGTGAGTGGTTCGGTGGGAACCTGGATCGCGCCGGTCGTACTGGCTTTGGCTTACCCTCTGGCATGGTATATTCATTCGGGTCTGGAAACGCCGCTGATCGCGTGTTTGTACACGTTCATGTGCGCTGCCTGGATGACCGGTCGATGGAAAACCGGTGCTGTATTCGGCGTTGCGGCCGCCGCCACACGTCCTGAAGGTATCCTGATCGCTGCGTGTGTTCTGGTTGCAGCCTGCATTGCGCAGTCACCGGGGTATTCTGCCCAGCACCGGAACACACCGATCCGGGGAGCCTTGATTCTCGTCGGCGGCTTCGCATTGCTCGTGCTGTGGCGCTGGCTGACGTTCGATCACCTCCTGCCGACACCCCTGCTCGTTAAAACCCGGCTCGCTGAACGCGGCGTCTTCGATGGACGCGGGTGGCGCTACCTCATTGCCAATCTTCGCGCGTACCCTCTATTCACCGCCCTTCTGATTCCTGCTGCGTTGGAGACGCTGCATTTTCGCCGATTTCGCTCGTATCTGCCCGTGACGGCACTCATCATCGCTCAAACCGGTTTTACCATCGGAGTTGGTGGGGACGAAATCCATCTCGGAGCCAGCCGGTTCATTCTGCCGATGCTGCCTGTTCTGTGTATCACCGGCGTTTGCGGGATCGTACGTATTTCCAATGGCGGACTTCGACGGAGTCTATCGGTGGGACTTATTGTGATCAGTTTTCTTTATTACAATGCATTGGAGGATCACTGGCGGCTCCGGAACGACCGGTTCGCCGCCCGGCTCGCCGCTGATCCGATGACCGCACTGCAAACCCAGTGGAACCGATGGACTCATCCTCGACCCTGGATTGATGCCGATGCCGGCCGGTTCATGGCATCCATCGTCGATCGAAACGGATGCGATCTGGCGATGGCATCGGTTCAGGCAGGTTCGCTCCCTATCGCATGGCAAGGCGAATTCATCGATTTGATTGGTTTGACGACCCGGGCATATGCGGGGCGAACGAATGAGGAAAAAGATGTGCAGTTTGAGCTGAATCCACCGGATATTGTCATGGCATTTCGCTGGGAAGGCGGTTGGTTCGATGTGCCGTCCGTTGCAGCATTGAAACGGACTGGTTTCAATCCGGTTATCTTGATCCGGTTGCACGAGACCATCGAGGAAGGCATGGGAAACGCCGAGTTTGTTATCAATTTTATGGTATTCGTTCGCGATGTGCGGATCCTGACCGGACTGCGGCAAGCGATGTGGGATGGGGAGGTCGCCATTGCGTACACGGATGGCCGGGACACGATTCATCACACGGTATTGTTGAAAAATCTTTGCATTCACCGCGGTGTCGTCACACAGTGATCGTCCGGTGTTCGGATCCGGCAGCGCATAGCCAAAATTGACGAACCGCCGATGGTTCGCTATACTTTCGTTTCATGAATACGAAAAAAGATGCCAAGGCAACCATAAAAATCCCCCGCGCGTTATACAACCGACTCAAAACCATTATCGATGATTCCGGATTCGATTCAGTGACCGATTTCATCGTATATGTTCTCCGAGATATCGCAGCCTCCGCATCCCAGACGTCATCTTCGGAATCCGGCCCGGCGGACAAACTCAGCCTGCGCGAAATCGAACGGGTTCGCGAACGGTTGAAACGCCTGGGATACCTGTAATACGGGTCGATCCCGATGGGTATTCTGCACTTTACGGGCATCGTTCTTCTGCCCGGAATGCTGACCTGTTTGGTGATGATGCGCGGCCGTTCTTCTGAATGGCTGCACGAGTGGGGGAGACTCTGGGTTTTCATTCCTCTGCCTGCCGGATTCATGGTTGTTTCGTCCATCATGGAGGTCCTCGAAGCCGTCCGGATGGTGTCATTTCCCCATGTTGTCGCATTATCGTTGCTGTATTCGGTCGTCATCACCGGCTTTCTGGCGTCCAGCGACGGTTTCAACCGCTCGGTCGCTGTTCTTCGGACCGCTGCCGACCGCCGATTGATCATACCGGCGATGCTGCTCGGCATCTCCTTGCTGCTGACCATCCATCCCACGCATTTCATCTTTGAAACGACCGACAGCGGCGTATACGTCTCATCCGGTATCAACACTTTTCGCACGGGGTCATTCCGCTTTGTCGATGCCGAATTGCGCGACGCTGATCCGGCATTTCAACAATGCTTTTATCAGTTGACCCCACCGGAACACTATGATTCCGCCCGACATTTCCATTTCGAAGCCGTCATGGGAACGGGATTCTTTGTCCGGTCTCTCGAGTCGGGTCTTATCGAACCGCGCTACTTTAACCTGCATCCGCTGTGGATCGGTCTGTTTGTCAGTATGTTCGGCCTCGAACCCGGCGTTTGGCTGGCAACACCATTCGCCGCGTTCTGCGGAATCAGCGGAATTTACGTGCTGGCCATCGTGCTGGCGGGACGCCGCGCTGCCTTGGTTTCCGTGGGCCTGCTCGCGATCTTTGTGATCCAGGTCTGGATCGGTCGCTATATCACGACGGAAATGACAATGCAGGCCACCATCATGAATGGACTGGCTTGGTGGCTCCTGTTCACCGATTCGACCCGCCGGTTCGGCGCCGGTTGCGCCGGTTTGATGCTGGGCTTGAGCCACTTCGCTCGAATTGACAGCGTCCTCATCCTTGCCGCCATTATCCTCACGGTGTGTGTCCAGGCATGCTTTTGTTCTCTCCGGCAACACATGGCAGGTACTCACGCAACCACCCGCTTCCCACTGATTCCGATGATCGTCTATCTCCCAGTTGCCGCAACAGCGGTCGTCATGGCCGCCACCCGGTTTCATGTTTACACGATGGAAACCCTGCGACATACATCGGCTGAATCCCTCACAACCATCCACTTCGCCATCATCGCTGCCGGATCCGCCATCGCTGCCGTGGCACTTTGCCGGATTGTTCGGAAAAACCGGCTGCCACTCCTCGCATTCCTCGAGAAAAATCAGCCGCTGATCTGGCAGATCATTTTGATTGTCGCCGCAGCTGTCCTCTTTATGGGTTATGTGGTGCGGCCCATGATCACTCCACCCGACTACGAGGCATTCCTTGCGGCGTCGCAAACAGACCGCTCCTATGCCCTGAGCGAAATGACTCAACGGTGGCTGGCATGGTACCTGTCTTTACCGGGATACATCGCCGCCTGGTCCGGTCTGTTCATCCTGCTGCGCCGATCCTGGAGTCTCCACACAATTCCTGTTTGGATGATATTCTTGGCTTACCTTGTCTATTACGGGGAATCAATTCACTGCACACCATACCACTACTGGGGCATGCGCCGTTTCGCTCCCGTCGTTTTCCCGGCACTGATGATCGGAATCGGCGTATGTTTCGATCGCGTGGTCCACTGGAGCGCGTCCAAACGATCCCATGGCCTGGCGGGGATCGCCACCCTCGCTCTTGCCGGACTCACAGCCTTCCTTGCAAAGGATACCGCCATTATTTACCGGTTCAATCACTGGGAAGGCGCTATCCCGACTCTGCAGACAATCAGCCGGGCCATTCCAGCAGACAATAGCAGGCTCCTTCTGCCGCAATACCCCGGCATCTATCTGCATATGCCGCTGCGTCTGATTTTCGAACGGAACACCTACCTTCTCCAACCCAACGCCCAACCCCCGAGAATCTTAGCGGCAATCACCGAGTGGATCGAGAACGGGGACGCCGTCTTCCTGATGACAACAGAAGCGGTTCCACACGGATTATATGCCGGCTGCACACTGGAACTTGTCGCGCATGACCAGCCGGTGTTCCCGATTTTGCGGGATACCATCCGGGACAAACCCAAAAATACAGCCGTTCATGGTTTCCAATACTGGATATACCGGATCCATCAGGTCCAGCATACGCCCTGATACACTCAACTTTTGATACTGCATTCCGAACAGGGAAATAATCGACAGATATTCATTCGGCGTGAAAACTCCTTTGACACTCATAAAGGAGTGTTATAAGCTTCCTATGTTGTTCATTGGTCGACAAATGGAGTGTACGAATGACGCTGCGAGGTGACAAATGAAGATACCGATGCCGAATTGCATGGCAATCGCTTGTTTTGCTGCCTGTTTATTCATTGCTGCCGGTTGTTCACCGAGGCAATCCGCCGACTCGATGGAGGATGTGCTGATTATTGGTGCTTACACAGTTCCAAAGGATCTGTACCAGGAAAGGCTCATTCCCGGATTTCAGGCCGTGTGGAAAGAAAAAACGGGACGAAACATCCGGTTCGAGCAGTCCTACGCCGCATCTGGAGCGCAAGCGCGTGCTATCATCGGTGGTTTCGAGGCTGACATTGCTGCGCTGTCGCTGGCAGGCGATATCGACCGCATCGTCGATGCCGGGCTGATGAAGCCGGAATGGATACAGCGTCCCGGGGGGGCTTTCGTGTCGCGTTCGGTGGTTGTCATCGGTTTCAGGGAAGGCAATCCGTTAGGGATCGATGGGTGGGATCGGTTGATGCGGGATGACATCGAGTTGATCTGCCCGAACCCGAAAACATCTGGCGGGGCACAATGGAACATCAATGCTGTGTATTCTGCGGGACTGGTTCGATCGAATGGGGATCCTGCCGGTGCTGCCGATTTTCTGAAATCCATTGTCCGGCGCATCACGGTCATGGACAAGGGAGCCCGTGGCAGCATGACAACGTATGAACAGGGTGTTGGCAATGCAATCTTGACATATGAAAACGAAGCTCTGTTGAGAATCCGCCAGGGGAAATCGTTCCCTTTCATCATTCCTGAAACGACCATGCTGATTGAAAATCCTATTGCCGTAGTACATGCCAATGCCGCCCGGCACGGTGTTGTCGCCGCCGCTGAAGCGTTCGTCGATTACCTGTTCTCCTCGGAAGCTCAACGTGCGTTTGCTGAATACGGATTTCGTTCCGTCAATTCCGAAGTGGCTGCGCAATTCGCCGGACGATATCCTGATCCGGTCCATCTGAAAACCATCGCCGATCTCGGGGGCTGGGATCGTGTAAAAACGGAGTTGTACGGACCTGACGGTGTGTGGTCAACCGTTAATCTGGAGATCAACCAAGCGGAATGAACCCATACCCTCCCAGCTCATCGCCACGCGGTCCCGGTTTTCCGTCAGGGCTATTTGCAGGAAAAACGCTTGCCGGAAAAAAGGGTGAACGGGTCATGCGATGGACTGCGCTGACGTATATCGGCCTGCTCGTCGTGCTCCCCATCCTCGCAATATCAGGAGAAACCGTAAAAAGCGGTTTTCGGACGATTCTCGCCGACCTATCCCGTCCCGAAGCCCTGGCATCGCTAAAACTCACATTTTTGCTGGCGTTTACCATGATCCTGATCACCAGTTGTATGGGTACGTTGACGGCCTGGGTGATGGTCCGGTATCCGTTTCGTGGCAAGGCTGTTGTCAATGCCCTGATCGATCTGCCGTTTGCGATTCCAACGGTTGTGACGGGTTTGATGCTTGTCGTGCTATATGGACCCGCTTCAGCTATCGGTTCCTTCATGAACCGCAATGGTGTTGAAGTGATCTATGCCAAACCCGGCATCGTCCTTGCCCTGCTGTATGTCACATTCCCGTTTGTTGTCCGGGCGGTGCAGCCGGTTTTGATGGAGATGAACATGGAGATGGAAGAAGCCGCGGCCTGTCTCGGTGCTGGTAAGTGGACGATTTTCAAACGCATCGTATTCCCGTCACTGCTTCCGTCCATTCTCACCGGAGCGGCTCAGGCATTCAGCAAAGCGCTTGGGGAATTCGGATCGGTTGTCATTGTGGCAGGTAATATTCCGATGAAAACGCAAATTGCCCCAGTTTATATTTATGGAGAAATCGAAAGCTACAATCCATCGGGAGCTCTCGCGGTGTCCCTCGTTCTATTGGCCGGATCGATGATCGTTTTGCTTCTGCTTAATGTCGCCCGGCGCGTAGGAACCCGGTATGGTGCCTAACCCGTTCACTGACATCTCGCGGAGTGTCCGCCGGCGCGATCAGCGGCAATCTCCGCGCCGGTATCAGTGGTTTTTTCTGCGACGCGATCCGCGGCTGATGCAGCGGTTGCTGATTGCGGCAGTCTTGGCATGGCTGGCATTCCTGATCGCATTTCCGCTCATCGGAATCATCACACACACCTTTGCTGACGGCTGGCGACCTTTTGTTGATGCGCTCATCGAGCCCGAAGCGATGCATGCATTCATCATCACTCTACTCGTCACCGGAGTGGCAGTCATGATCAATGTCGTCTTCGGAATCATCATCGGCCTGGTCATCGCTCGACACCAGTTTCCAGGAAAAATCCTGGTCGAAGAACTGGTCAGTTTGCCCCTGGCTGTTTCGCCGGTTGTCGCTGGTTTCATGTTTATCTTGCTATTCGGCCGGAACGGATGGCTCGGCAGTTGGTTCGAAGCCGGCGGTGTCCGGATTATTTATGCGCTGCCGGGTATGATCATAGCCACAATTTTCGTCACGTTGCCGTTCGTTTCAAAGGAAGTCATCCCGGTGTTGCTCGAAATTGGCACGGAAATGGAGGATGCGGCTCGGACCCTGGGAGCGTCTCCGTGGCAGGTGTTCCGGTATATCACGTTTCCATCGATCCGCTGGGGTCTCGCGTACGGCATCACGCTGACAACGGCTCGGGCACTGGGGGAGTTTGGTGCGGTCCTTGTCGTCAGCGGGAACATCATCGGCCGGACACAAACCGCGACGCTGCATATTCACGAATCCTATACGAACCTGCATTTTCAAGGAGCATTTTCTGCGTCGCTGGTTCTCGCCGTGATATCGTTCACGATGCTGTTGGTCATGGAGTTTTTCAGGCGACGCATCGAGAAATCAAGGGAGAATTGAATTGATGGGCATCGATGTCCGGCATCTTGTTAAGCGGTTCCGATCCAGCTGTCAGAAAACTGAAGGCTTCCTGGCAGTCGATGATGTGAGTTTCTCCGTTCAACCGGGACAAATGGTCGCCCTGCTGGGACCCAGCGGATCGGGAAAAAGCACCGTGCTTCGCATCATCGCCGGTCTGGAATCACCCGATTCCGGTCACGTCATCATGCAGAATCATGACGTGACGTGGACACCGCCACAGAATCGGCACATCGGTTTTGTATTCCAGCATTATGCGTTGTTTAAAAACATGACGGTATGGAAAAACATCGCGTTCGGCCTCGAAGTCAACCGGTGGGAACCCGAAATCGTTGCTGCTCAAGTTGAACGGTTTCTCGCTCTTGTGCAACTGAAAGGATACGAAAATCGATATCCGTGCCAACTGTCCGGTGGCCAGCGGCAGCGCGTCGCTCTTGCCCGCGCACTCGCTCCCCGGCCCGCTTTTCTGCTATTAGACGAACCATTCGGTGCTCTCGATACGAAGGTCCGCCGGAATCTCGCCGTCCAACTTCGCGAACTGCACGACGAAGTCAAAACCACCAGCGTTTTCGTGACCCATGATCAGGAAGAGGCATTTGAACTCGCGGATGAAATTGTCGTGATCAATCGTGGCCGCGTGGAGCAGGCCGGGACGGCTCGGGATGTCTACGACCGGCCGGCCAGCAAGTTTGTGGCCAGTTTCATCGGTAATGTCAACATGGTGGAAGGAGTGAATGATGGTCATACGCTCTGGATCGGCCCCCTGCGTCGCGCCGTCGTTCCCGCACGGGCACTGGAAAACCGCGGTGAACTCGTTCTGCTCGTCCGGCCGGAATCAATCGAAGTCTGCTCTTCACCTTGCTCCGATACACTGGACGTGATGATCCGGACTGTCGCGTACCGGGGAGACCGGTATGAAATGATGCTCGATCTCGATGGATTGGAGCTCCGAATGATCGTTGACCGGCAGCGGGGTGCTTCCCGTACCTGGCAGACCGGTGCCACACTGCATGTGCGTTTCAGCCGGTTCGCTGTATTCGAGGCCAGCGAAGGCCATGAGGCTCTCCGGGACAAATTGCGAAGTCTTGGATACATCGAATGATGGCGGTCAGTCGGAAAAAATGGGATACTGGTATCCATCTGTTAAGGGAGCAGTGGCTTCCTGGTGCGACCGGAGAAATTGACCGCAGTTGCTGCCAATCCGGTTTTCTTCCGGATTACCGATGCTTAGAATGACATCGAAGCCCGCGTCCTGGAGTTGTCGGGTCAGTGTGCCAGCAGATACTGGACGAAGTGGATCGATGGCGGACGTCAGACCATTTTCAACAGCCCGGTATGTTGGATTCACCGGTGTCAACTTGACCAGAAACCGTTCCGGTGAAAAATGCCGCAGCAGGACGGCTGCGTCGACGGATATGTTTTCCACTACCGCAAAGTTCAGCGTGATTTTGCGGTCCCCGGCCTGAACGAACCGGTCGCCGAATTCCGCCATGGTCCGAAATGGCAAGGTTTGTGCCGGAATCAGCCGACGCCGCACCGCGCTATCCGTGCTGTGGATCGAAAACTGAAATTGGAACCGGCCACGGGAATACAACCGGTTTTTCATCTCCAGCACACGAGCGAGAAATGCCTCACAACCCACTGGTGCAATCGTTGATACCGAAGGCATCAATCCAGGGGCATCATAGCGTTCGGGAAGCAACCGCAACACATCCGGTACTACCGGATTCAGACAGGGATCCCCCATACGCGCGAACTGGATCTTGAACTGCCGGCATGGGATACGGCGATCGGGATACCGTTTGTCCACCATAAAATCGATCTGCCCGATCACTTCCTCGAGGGTTGGTTTTCCGTGATAGTTCCCTCCCGCATCACACATGGGGCAGCCGATGGGGCAGCCGAACAGCGTTGAAACGAGCAGCACCCATTTTTCATCCCTTCCAGCGGGCGGTTGCACGGATTCGACACACTCCAGGCGATGACCGGATGCGGTTTCAAGGATGGTTACGATGGCATGATCCTCATGCCCTGTCTGTGCGATTACTTTCATTCTACTCTGATCCATTCATGGTTTTTGACGGTCAGTTGCATAGCTGCTTGCATCCCGTCACCGACTGCTATCGAACATTGCCGCAATATACCGTTTTTCACATCGCCGGCAAACAATAAACGACAAGCGGTTTCCAAAGTGAACCGGTCCGCATCAGCAATGGCAATGAAGCCGGTTGCCGGGATCCGACCGGTCGCCACCAGAACAACAGCCGCATCGAGATTGAATCGCCGCTGACCCTCGATGCATCGTATCACGGCGCCGTCATCCATTGAATCAATACGATCGATGGATATATTCGGCTGGACGACCAAATTCGGCATTCGTCGAGCGATGCCCAACAATCGCGACAGACAGCGGGGTTGCGCAGAACGGTGCAGAATCACCACCGTGTCATGGGTAGCCAGGCGGATAGCGTAATCGAACGCGGCATCACCACCTCCGATGATAGCGATACGCCGGCCTGACCCAGGAGCGATTGCGCGAATATCCCTGACGACGACACCGGCTGGTGCGTCAACTGGAAAATCCAGGGGTCGCGGAATGGTTCCCGTCGCGACCACCAGGGTATCGAAACGGCGAATGCCGGACGCTGTCTCCAACAGAAACCGGTTTTCGGAAAACGACAACCGGGTGACTGTTGCATGCGTAATCTCCACCGATAGACCATGCGCATGATCCACAATCCGATCGGCGAGCAGAGGACCCGCAATTCCATCCGGGAAACCGGGATAATTATCGATACAGCCCGCGCTCCGGAGAAGCCCCCCCGGGCAATCGCTTTCATAGATAACGGGATTCCAACTCGCCCGTTTCAATTGGATCGCCGCCGTTAACCCGGCCGGTCCCGCACCAATAATCGCTACGGTCGGATTCGCCGGTTCAGTGCAAATGGTCGTCTCCTTTAGTATCACGGCACCTCCTGAATGGCCGATGCGATAACAGACAGCCGTATGGGCGTGACACAGCAGTGTCCGAGAGTCAGGAGGCTCGCTTCATGCAATCGCCGGGTATACGTTGCGGTGCCGTCGATGGCGAAAAAGACACGGTAGCCGTGCTGAAACGCCGAACGGGCAGTAGCATCGCAGCAGATGTGCGTCATGACGCCCGTGATCACGATGTCGGTAATCATCAGAGCAGCCAGGCGGTCAGCGAGTGGAGTTCCGAGAAATGCATCATATCGGTGTTTCTCCATGACAACGCCTCGAGACACGTGGATGGTTTCGTCGATTCGGGATGCCGCATCGTCTGGCTCAATCAAATGCCGCCATCGGGAGAGCATCAGGCCGGCATCAGCCGGGGTGTTGGTGTGGCGTGTAAGAATCACTGGACACCCGGCGGAATGAAACCGTTCGATCAGCGCATTAATGCCCGGTACAATAGCAGGAGCAGATGGAATAAACGCGTGGGAATCAGAACTCAGGAAGCACTGTTGCATATCGAGAACCAGCAGAGCGATTCGACGGATGTCAGACAGGACCGGATCGATCCGGATTTCTCTGCACAACCGGTGCTCCATGCGCATGGCAATATTATCGAGCGTATCGGCAGTAAAATAGGCGGAACGGATCATTGGCGATCATCTCCGGGGAGCGGACCGGATGCTCCGAATCCTCCACCGCCCGGTGTTTCGATGATAAGAAAATCGCCGGGTTCGACAGTCAGTGCGGCTTTTCCGCCGACATCAATCGGTAGACGGGTGTTTTCGCTGATATCATTGGTTTTTCCTTGATTCCGGATCAGTGTGTTGCGTCCAGGCGTTCCCGGTTCGCCACCCTGCAAGCCGAACGGGGCGTTACTTCCCCGGCGTTCCGACACCACTGAAACGTCCATCGGAGCGAGAAATCGGTAAGAACGAATCAGGCCGTCCCCGCCGCTATAGTGCCCGTTGCCGCCGCTGCCCCGCCGGATGGCGAACTGCTCCAGCCGGATGGGATAGCGATGTTCTACTGTTTCGGGATCCGTGATTCGGGTATTGGTCATGTGGACCTGAACGCCATCAGCACCGGGAAATCCCGGACC
>JAFGMN010000306.1 GCA_016927515.1 candidate division CSSED10-310 bacterium
CGCCTGAACCGGACGGCGGCCTGTGTTTCGTGCGGACAATGCGATCGGGCCTGCCCATGGGGTATCGATGTCAGCCAAGTCGATACCGTTCGGTCCGGTGAATGCACCCTCTGTCTTGAATGCACGCGTGTTTGCCCGGTTCCCGGCGCGCTCGAACTGACAGCGGCACGGACAGGCCCGGTGCGGGCCGTGCTGATTCCTCTGCTGATCGTCGGACTAACGGGAGCAGGCCTGTACGGCTCCCGGTTGGTGCGCATACCCAGCGCCGAACAGGTCTACACCGATAAAAAACCGGGAACCGAGTCAGTGCGTTCGGTGTTTATCATCGACGGAGTGACCTGCCGGGATACAGCGATCACCGCAATGGGCACCCTGTCATCGCTGGACGGCGTATACCAGGCGAAAGCGTATGCGTCGCACAACCGCATCGATGTATTGTACGATCCGCAAACAGTGACTCCCCTTACGGTGGCGTCGGCGTTTGAGAATCCCGTGTTCATGAAGGAAACCGGTGAGTTCATTTTCAATCTCTATCGTGTTCTGGAGATCGACGGTGAATCCGTCAATCCGGATCAGATGGAACAACCTGAATAAGGAGGAGAATATGCGTTTGATTCACACAACAGGGATAATTGGGATGGTGATGTGCCTGATGGTTCCAAGTATGGTCATGGCCGATGATTCGGAGACCGTTGTGAAGCAAGGCCAGCCGGGGATGGCGGCTGCGTCGGAAGGGGCCGGAGCGGCTGTTGGGCCGGGGACAAAGTCAACGGAAATCGTGATGATGAAAACAGCAGAAATCACCGTCCCGGAACTCAATCAAGAAATGGCAGAAAAGATCGTTTTCGAACTCAAGAATTTCAAAGGAATCGAATCCATAAAACCGGATTTTGAGGCCGGCAACATTCTTGTCACCTATGATCCCACCCTGGATTTCAAAGCCGATCCTTTCGAAAAGATCCTGTCGTTGAACGAAAAGGCTATCATCAAGGGTATCGTTGATACGAAAGTCAAGAAAGCCGATAAATGCAGCGGATGCCCACAAAAAGATAAATGCGCTGGCGAAACTCACATGACCAAAGGGAAAACAAGCGAAACCAAATAGTGACACCCGTCAGCCGTTTCTGAATGATGAGAAATACCGGTCAGGACACCGGAAGTGCTCCGGTTTCCTGGCCGGTAAAAGGCTCCAGATGGACAACGACATCAATGATATCGCTCCGGGTCTGCATCAACACCTCCTTGACGCGCGTGCTGACTTCATGCCCCTCCAAAACCGTCATGTGTGCGTCCACTTCGATATGCAGATCCACCGCTAAATCAACATCACCGATATACCGAGTCCGTATCTTGTGGACATCCCGAACATGGGGAATGCTGAACGCCGCTTCCCGGATTGCGCGGATCACGTCCTCCGGTGCACCCGTGTCGATCAGTTTTCCCGCCGACGGCGTGACGATCCGCAGTGCGGAACGGAAGATAAACACCGAAACCGCCATTGCCGCCAGCGGGTCAAGAAACGACCAGGCGGGTTGAATTCGAATCCCGGCAACGGCAATCAAAACCGGAATGGAACTAAAGGCATCCGACCGATGGTGCCACGCGTTGGCTGCCAGCGCATCGGATTGACAACTCGCCGCATAACGGGCGGTGTAACGGTATAGGGTTTCTTTTATCAGCAAGGATGCCGCCGCTGCGGCCAAAGCAATCCATTCCGGCGGTGGAAGCCGCTGGAACAGACTTCGGATGGCATGAACCATCAACCCGCCGGCAGTGAGAACTAAAAGTGTTCCAATCCCCAGCGCGACCGCGGTCTCGATTCGGCGGTGACCGTGCGGATGCCGCTCGTCCGGCGGTTCCGACCAAAACCGGACACCGATGATAATCATTACATCGCTGATCAGATCGGTCACACTGTGAACGCCATCGGCAAGCAGAGCCTGGCTTGAACCCCATACACCGACGGTAATCTTCACGATGGACAATCCAACGTTGACGATCAGACCCATCCACGTCACCTGCGAAATCGTCCGATTCCGCGAATCGATCGTTTTGGGCTGCTTTCCCGCTACGTGTTCCTCGTGCTCCGCAACCACACACTCTCTCTTCCTGTGCCCCTTGTCTGGCTTCCCTACCCAACTCCCTGGTCCCATACGCACATCCGTCTCCGGCAATAATAACAGAAAACCGCCGGGGCCTGCACATTCCGGATTGATCAGCAGAGAGGTGTCCATGGCAATCCGTTCACGAAGCCGGTATTATATCGCGTATGCGGTGGCACGTATGCAACGGTTACTTTATCGGAAGCATGCGGGAAACACATGAAGCTGAGGAGGTCCACGATGAAGGGTCCATGTGAGAATCGAATGAAAGGATGGATGGTTACGATCCTGATGCTATTGATTGTTCCGGCCAACGGTGCAGATGGAGCGATACGATGCGTGTCGGAAGAAGGGGATTATCAACCACAACAATCTGTTTTCCACTTTCCGGTTTCGATACGTGACTTACCCGGTGTATTGCGGGAGCAGAACATCCGGGTTCCCGGCTTTGGCTCTGGTCATCGAGATCCTCAGGTGGAAACACTGGACAGCGGCGTTCCTCCTGAAGCGGATATGGCGACGGCTGCTGCAGTGACACCGGATGACGCTTTTTGTGTCATGGCGTTCTACCTGTCTGGGAATATCGGAGTATTCAATATGGCGACCCATGCCTGGGAGGCCATGGTCGATGTCGGTGAGAATCCGACGGATGTCGACATTGTGCCGTCAGGAAGCCATGCGATTGTCGTCTGTTCGGGCGCAGATACGCTGGCGGTTGTGGATCTGGCGACACGACGTGTAGAAACCACGATCCCGGTCGGGTCGGGTCCCGTCGCGGCGGCGGTCGCACCCGATGGCAGCCGGGCGATCGTCATGAATTCCAATGATCAATCGGTAACGATTATCGATCTGTCGACCTGGACGGTGCAGCAAACAGTCACGACGCCACCGGTGTCGAGCGGCGTTTTTACGACCACGTGGAATACGCTGGGCCGATTCCGGTATGAATACTCCGAAGTGATCGTTCTCGATGACAACAAAACAGCTGCGGCTGGAACCGGGAGCACCGTGGCGTTTATCGATTTGACCACCGGTGCCGTCACGGAAGTGGCATTGCCGGATGGATCATCCAAAGATCTGGCAGTGACCCGGGACGGGACTGTTATGGCGTGTGGTTCATCCAATTATTCGGGGACCAACGAGATCAACCTGATCGACCTGACAGCGCAGCCGCCGGTGCATTTGTCCGGGTTCGATATTGGTGCATGGAACTATAACACGTCGACGCTGGCGTTTTCGGTGGACGGATCGATGCTGGCGCTGGTGGCGTATCCATCGAGCGGGGGCTATTCGTATCTGTTCTTTTTTGATACGGCGACCCATGCGCAGATATGCCAGTTAACTGCCAGTATTGGTTCGTGTGGTGGAATGGCGGTTTCACCGGACGGACAATGGATGATGGCTTCGGGGTACCGATCGGTGTTTGTGGATATGCGAGGCGCAGTACCGGTGGAGTTGGGAAGTGTCGATGCATTTAATGCCGAGGTCATGGCGGCCTGTTCCGGTGCGACGCGGGCGGTCTCGGCAACGAGTCTGGTAGACGAGAATGTATATATCTGGGAATATGCTCAGCCGGGGTTTGGCCTGATGCACACATCGCAGCCCGGCATGCTGCCGGAAAGCGATTGCCCGAAGCACGTGGTGATGGCTCCGGATGGTTCATTCTGCCTCTGTGCGAATTATGCATCGGACAATGTGACGAAGATCGATATGGCCAGCCGGACTGTCGGTGCAGCGATTGGAACCGGTAACCGGCCGTCCTTTCTCGATATATCACCTGACGGGGGCACAGCAATCTGCTGTAATTATGCGGACAGTGCCGTATCTGTCATCGATACCGGGACGATGACACTAGCCAAACAACTGCCTTCCAAGACGCGACCGGGCAACTGCGTCATATCTGCCGACGGCACCCGGGCATACGCGGTCTCCGTCGGTGCCAGTCCCAACGATTTTGTCAGTATCTATGATCTGAACGGTGCATCGAGTTCTCTCGTGGCGCATCTCGACCTGGGTGTTAACCTGTACGGTTTTTATATGTTGGGAGGGTGGACCCCGAATCCGGCATTAAGCAGCGATGGCGCGACACTGGTTATTCCAGGTGCCAATCCGACCGATCCCTGCGCGGTGATCATCGATACAACGATTCCGTCGGTTGTCGCCCAGATCGATCTGTCATCAACGCCGGATATGCCGTATTACGCTGCGGTTCGTCCGGCCGGCGATCTGGCTGTGGTTGTTGACGGTGAGAACCGGCTGCATTTCATCACGCTGGCCGGTCCGGACAGCGCATTGACCCATTCCATGAACCCAGGCCAGGAGCCGTTCCAGGCGGTGTTTTCTGCCGATGGAAACCATGTTTTTGTATCGAATCTGACAGGGCAATCGGTCGTCGTGATCGATTGCAGCACCTACCAGATTGTCCGGACGATTCCGCTCCCCGGTGCACCGGATTGGATGGTTCGGTCCGGCGGCACGCTGTTCGTGTCGTGTGCTGTGGATGACATCAATCCATCGTTCAATACGATTGCGATGAATGGCGCGGATTCGGCACTTACCGGAACGTATGAACGGGAGTATTACGGCATGTTTTTAGCGGCAGCCGAGAACCCGTTCGGCGCTGTTACACATGCCACTGGCTGGGATAAACTGTCGATTCTATACGACACCGATCCTCAGCCGACAGCAACGCCGACTCCCACGATGCCGCCAACGGAACCACCGACTACCACTCCAACTGGCACGCCCACCGGCTGCCTGGAAACGGGTGTCACGCTGACAATGCCGGCCCGGCTTTTTGAGCCGGGAATGACGTGTAATTGCCTCGCTATTGTTTGCCATCCGGGACCAGAACCCTTGTCCGGTCATCCGTTGTTTGTCATTCTCGATGTCTATGGCAGTCTGTTTTTTGCGCCTTCATTCAGCCCGGAATTCGACAGTTACCTGGCGTTGTATCCGGAGTATACTCCAGGGGAATCGGTCGTCACGGTATTGCCTGATTTCATCTGGCCGTCGGGAGCCGGCGAAGCGGGTGGAATTGTCTGGTATGCTGCGTTTACGGATCCGCTGATCACGGAACTGGTCGGTCGGTGGGACATGTATGAATTCGGCTGGACGGACTGATCCCGATTGGTACCGGCAATCGTTCGGTGAATTGTATGAGCGGGTGTATGTGCATCGCACGGTACTGGCGGCCCGGCACGAGATAGAGGAATTGTCGCGTTGGGCGCCGTTGCGGCCTGGCGATACGGTTTTGGATGTCGGTTGTGGAAACGGGAGACACATGGCGGCCATGCTGGCCATGGGGTGTTGTGTAACCGGATGCGACCTGTCCGCAGATTTGATAGCGGTTACAGCGGAGCGGCCCGGGCTGAGGAACCGTGTTTTCAGAGCCGACATGCGAGCGCTTCCAGTGCATAGAGGGTTTGGCAGGGTTGTCAATTTGTTCACCAGTTTTGGCTATTTTCAGGATGATGCCGAAAACTGGCAGGCGTTCAGAAACATGGCGGATGCTTTGGCAGTGGGGGGCGTGTTGATCCTGGACACAATGAATGCTGGCCGGGTCCGACGGACGTTGAAACCGGAAACGGTGACAGAGGATGATGAGTACCGGATTTTTGAACGGCGATGGCTTCGTGAACCGCGCGTTATCAAATGGATCGATGTAGAACGGAAGACGGATAGTTGCCGATGGGAGTTCATGGAGGATGTGCGGTTGCTGGAGCCGGTAGAAATCGTTGAATTGGCTCGGGCGGCAGGGTTTACATCCGTGACACTGCATGGCGGATTCAGCGGGGAACCGTTTTTTCGAGATTCGGAACGGATGATTTTACGGGCGCAATAATATCGCCCTTCGTTTTTTTTTCGAATCACGGTGCACGGTTTAATCTTCCCGAACGCCTCGGGACGCCTGTTTTTGGGTGATCTTGGAGTTGGGGGGGATACTTTTCGTGAGCCAGACATTACCCCCGATAACCGATCCCGCGCCGATGGTAATGCGCCCGAGAATGGTCGCTCCGGAATAAATGATCACGTTGTCTTCGACGATGGGATGCCGGTCGATGCCTTTAACCGGCTTGCCGTCTTCATCGAGAGGGAAACTCTTCGCTCCCAGGGTGACTCCCTGATAAATGATTACGTTGCTGCCGATCTGGCAGGTTTCCCCGATAACGATTCCCGTTCCGTGATCCATGAAAAAATGATCTTCGATGTCCGCGCCTGGGTGGATATCGATTCCGGTGATGCTATGGGCATGCTCCGAAATGATCCGTGGAATCAGCGGCACTTTTAGCAGATACAATTCATGAGCGACCCGGTGGTTAGTCAATGCGTGAATGCCGGGATAGCAGAAAATGGCCTCATCCGCTGATTTCGCCGCGGGATCACTTTCGAAAGCCGCTTGTACGTCAGTTATAAGGTAGCCGCGGATATGCGGCAGGCGGACGAGCAGTTTTTCAACGATGCCACGGGCACGCTGGACGCATTCGTCACTGAGGACGCAGCAATGATCGTTAGGACACTCGAAACAGAAACCGCGGGCGATCTGGTCTTCCAGCATACTACGGACCTGGTCGAGGGTTGTTCCGAGGTAGAACGGCAGTGTTTCGTCGGTTAAATCGGATGGACCGAAATAACCGGGAAACAGGATCATGCGCAGTTTTTCCATGATCTCAATGACCCGGTCCCGGGAAGGAGCAATGTGTCGCGAGAATTTCTGGCGCAACCGAGCCATTTTACCGGTCGCGGCGGCGCACAGATCGGCGACGACCATGCTGATCAATCCGTCTTCACCGGTTGCCGTCGGTGCTCCACTGGTCTTGCTCAGGTTTTTGGAATAACTCATGCTTCTGTTCCCCCGTCGGTTTCCGTCAAGCTCAGATAGCGTTCCCCCGAGTCGGGTGCTACCGTGACGATCCGATGTCCATCGACGTCGGCCCGTTGAGCTGCCATCCATGCGGCATGAACAGCAGCACCGCCGGATGGACCGGTGAAGATCCCTTCTTCACGCGCCAGGCGCCGGGCCATGCACAGTGCCTGTTCAGTGGTTACTGTAACGATCTCGTCAATTAATTCTACCGCGAGAACAGACGGAATGAAACCGGCACCCAACCCCTGAATGCCGTGAACCCCTGGCCGCCCTCCGGATAGTACCGGCGATTCCGCAGGTTCCACAGCGATGACTTGTATTTGCGGATGGCGGGTTCGCAGATAGGTTCCAGCGCCGGTGATTGTCCCCCCCGTGCCGACCCCAGCAACAAACCAATCGATACGGCCGTTCATTGCCGCGTCGATCTCCGGGCCCGTAGTCCGGAGATGGATTGCCGGGTTGGCTGGATTATCAAACTGACGCGGCATGAAAACCCGGCGTGGATCCGTTGCCAGTCTATTCGCCAATTGTATGGCCCCTGCCATTCCTTCTGCACCCGCCGACAGCCGGATATCCGCTCCCCGCCGAGTCAATATCGCTCGCCGTTCGATGCTCATCGTATC
>JAFGMN010000307.1 GCA_016927515.1 candidate division CSSED10-310 bacterium
TCCAGAGCGAGATCAGGACAAGGAGGATGAGTTGGGTGGGGACGTCCCACGAGTTGGTGGAGATCATCGCGCCGTAGGTGATGCACATCGTCGAGAGTGTGATTCCGATCTGAAGCGGGTGATCGCCGAACAGGTGGATTCCCCGGGCGCGATGGCGGAGCAAAACGAGCTGCAATGCGATAAAAAAGGTGGACAGCATTGTTGCCATGGTATGGGCATGCAAGTCCATGAAGTTGTAACTCCAGAATGGAAACTCATGAACGGTGGGTTTGATCAGCTCATGGGCGGATCGGAAAAACCGGAAATGGGCATCCTGTCGGCCGAGGTTCAGGAAGGAGCCGATAAACGATTGAAACGCATCGGCATAGGGCAGCATCGCTGTGCTGCGTGCGCTTCGAACCCAGATATTGGCCGCCTGGGGAAGACCGTCGAGATTGCCGATGATGATGGCAAAAATCACCCCGAGAAGACCCACCCATATCCGCCGCGTCAATGCGATGAGGACTGCAGCGATGCTCAGGGCGACCAGCGCTGGAATCGTGATGAAGAACAGGTTGTACCCGTAATGGGGTTCAACCCCGGTCAACCGCGTCATCATCCCTGCCAGATAGTGACCGTAATAGTAGTAATTAACGCCCTGGCCCTGCATCCATGGA
Organism: candidate division CSSED10-310 bacterium; assembly: GCA_016927515.1. Taxonomy (GTDB): domain Bacteria; phylum CSSED10-310; class CSSED10-310; order CSSED10-310; family CSSED10-310; genus JAFGMN01. The sequence continues at coordinate 657 of JAFGMN010000307.1, forward strand.
TCCTCGGGAGGAAAGTAATCCGCCCGAAGCACGGCATTGAGAAAGCCGAAATCCATGAGACTTTCGCTCCAGTAAATATCGGGATTGTAGCTTTTCAGAACTCCGAAAAGCGCAAATACCGTTAAGAACAACAATTCATACCCGGTAATGCTCCACCAGCGGTCCCGGACAAACGCGTGAATAGCCGTTTTAAAACGCTGGTAAACCAGGTAATTGATACCAGCCAGAAAAATAATCCCTGCCACGATGAGGGTCCGAGAAAAGGGCAGCCAGCGAAGACTCGGGATAATCCAGCAGGCGTAACCGAGAATCAACAGCCCCATTATTTTCGCGAACGGATATCCTTTATGATCGAATTGATTGAACAGGATAAAAGCCAGCGGCAGGCAGATCACGCCGAGCAGTTCCAGAATGAACAGCCAACGGATGATGGGGTGATTGACCCGGGAACCGATTTCGGTCGGAGGTCGACGGGTCATCATATCCGTGTAGGTCATATCCGCTGTTTCGATGGGCGGAGCGATCAGAAGTGCAGCCAATCGCTCCTGATCAATCGCTTGTTCCTTGACGAAGATATCGACTCGGGGATGTTCATAGACACGGAAACTTTCATCCGCGAGATCATCACGGAAGACCAGCGGACCGAGAGCAGGTGGATTGTCGAAGGTTTTGACGTGCTGATAGCCCAATTTTTCGTCAAAAAGCAGTTTATAGAAATTGCTGGAAACGGGGTATCGGTTCGGAACACGGCATACGGAACCGTAGTGTTTCCGGGAAGACAGGATCACGACATCGCCCCATTCCAGTACATCCGCCATCGCCCGGGCTCTCTGGTCATTGTCGGGTTCCCGGTAGATGCCGAGCTGCCGGGTTTCGTACCTTCCCACATTGCCGTTTTCCGTAGTGACGGGCAAGGCATCATCCCAGCCGCTTTCCTGAACGATATGCATCCCTTTTTCGACGTTTGCATAGACCCAATCAGATGCTTGGAGCCGGGTGTGAGGGTCCAGATAGATTGTCTGAAATGCCGCAGCCCAGCCGACGGTTCCAATCAGAACACCTCCCGTGACCCAGCGGCAAGCACTCCGTCCCGCCCAATTCTTCATCCCGATCAGCCACCGGGCGGCAAAAATCGTCATGAACGGAAGGATCACAAGGGTGTACCGCAGGAACTTCGCGTAAAATGTGCCATTGAAATACAGCAGGGGAAGAACGAACGACAGAACGACGATATTCCCGATATCACCCGGCTTTTTCCAGATCCGCCGAATCGACGCGAAAAAACCAATAAACGCCGCCAAGCCCAACGGAATACCCATGGACCACTGAATCATGTTCCGGATCATGTAAACAAAAGGCGATGTGCCTTCGAACTGGATCGTATACGGCAAATCCGCTACACCCATAACCATGTTCCGCTGCTCCCGGATATCCCGGAAGAACTCCTGCGAATCGATGATCCAGAACGGCATGACGAGAGTCATCATCGCGACCGCGACCAAGCCGCCGGCCACCCAGTGTCCCCAGTGCCGGACACCCCGGCGCCGTCCGCGGGTCATGGACAAGCCATGGGCGATAATGTACGCCAACCCGATCGGAGCGGTGCTGAACTTGGTTGCCATCGCCAGGCCGATCAGGATGCCTGCGTAATAGTAATCCCGTCGGCGGTCGCCGACGGCAACACGGACGAGATACACCATCGCCCACGCCACGAGAAACGTCTGCGGTCCATCCACGACCATGAAATGCCCCTGCTGAATGGACAGGACCGTAAATGTAAACAATGCCGCGGCAAGCGCTGCGACCTTGGGATCATACAGCGTTCGGCCCAACCGGAACACAACGAGAATGGTCAAGGCAGATACCAGAGCAGAAAGAACCCGGCCCGTTACGATTCGGCCTTTCCCCGTATCAACCCGGGGAAACCACTCCAACACCCGCTGCCGCATCTGCGGCGATAACTCCATTTTCTGCGTCTTTTTCTGAATCCATTGGTTGACCCTATCCTGGACATGGACCGTGACCGCCAATGAATACATCGGCAGAGGACCATACGCAAAAAACTTCGTATTCATCAGGTCCACTTTGCGACGCAATTCCGACCATTCACCACGAACCAATAATGGCAATGACACGACGGGATTCAGCACATCCAGCTTTACCTGCGGCGTTTGAAAATCAACGATCTGACGCTCATCGGGATGAAAATGATGGGGGAATCCCCAGTCAAATCCATGAAAACGCAACCCCAAACCAACGAGAAATAAGATAACCAGCAACCAGTTCCGCGTGCTTCTTACGGTCGTCTCTTCCCACCGATCCGTCGACTCCATGCCGCCTCCTTCACTCAATCCACCGATTGTGATCCGTACCGGAACAGATACGACATCTTCTGGTCACTGTCCCTGATTTCAACTACCTTCTCCATGAACGAAAACCGGTCGGGTGACGATCCGGGATACTGCTCCCGTTCCAGCTTTCCATAATACACAAAGTCGATGGCATACGTATCCAGCACCTTGCGGATCGCATTGGCATCCGTCGACGTGTACACCGTTTTCACTTCATTTCCGCGGGCACCCACAACCTTCCAGTCACCCTCCCGCCAGATGTTCTCGTGGTTCGCCCACCCCATGATCGTCGCCATGCCCGTTCCCGCTGAA
>JAFGMN010000308.1 GCA_016927515.1 candidate division CSSED10-310 bacterium
AAAATGGCGGGGACGACGAGGATCGAACTCGCGACCTTCGGCGTGACAGGCCGACGTTCTAACCAAGCTGAACTACGTCCCCGCACACAAATCGTGCCGTGTCATCTCTCATGGGCGGAACAGGGCTTGAACCTGCGACCCTCGGCTTGTAAGGCCGATGCTCTCCCAGCTGAGCTATCCGCCCGGTTCCCTGGGCTCCCGCCCAAAAGCAATCCCACTTTTACAGCACCCCTGACACCCTGTCAAGCAATTTTTTCCTTCCACGCCCCACTGACAATCGCTTGCACCCCAAGTCCATGCTCGTATGGAGTTTCCGACTCGTGAATCACCCACGGATTCAGAGGTTCAATTCCATTGACTGCGGAGAAAGGACTTGCGTCGATAACCGGGACCTGAATAAAATAAACTTTTGGATTCAGAACAACGCCCGGAGGACGCCATGAATGTTATCGATGTGCAGGATTATCTCAGAGAACTCGGCATGAACGGTTGGCTGCTAACCGATTACCAGCTCATGAACCCGCATGCCATCCGGTTTCTCGGACTCGATACCGATTCCCACCGCAGCCGTCGCTGGTTCTATTTTATTCCAACGGTCGGCGCACCCGTTAAAATCGTTCACGCGATCGAACCCCACGTTCTCAAAGGCATTCCCGGCAATGTCATCACATACTTCAGCCGTACGCAGTTGGTGAATAGCTTAAGAAATATCCTCGCCGGTCACTCCGTCATCGCCATGGAATACTCACCGGAAGGCCGGCTTCCCAGCGTTTCACGTGTCGATGCTGGCACCATCGAAATGATCCGATCCTGCGGCGTCACCGTCGTGTCATCCGGTGATCTGCTTCAACTGTTCACCAGTTGCTGGGATTCCGCAGCCAGACTGTCTCACCACCTTGCAGCCAATGTTTTGCGCGATTGTGTCGACGCCGTATGGGATCTCGTACGGAACCGCCTGACCACAGGCGATCTGACTGAACACACCGTTCAAACGTTCATTATGGATCGATTCGCAAAAAACAACTGCCGCACCAACCATCCCCCCATCGTAGCCATCGGGGCTCATTCAGCCGATCCTCACTACAACCCCGATAGATCTAACTCCGACGTCATCCGACCCGATCAACTGCTGCTCATTGATATGTGGTGCAAAGTCAATCGACCCGGATCCGTCTACGCCGATATCACCTGGACCGCCTGGACAGGCGATTCCCCGCCCGATGATGTCCTCACTGTCTTCTCAATCGTCCGGGATGCGCGGAACCTCGCGATCAAAACCGTTTGCAACGCATTTACTGAAAAACGCGCCATCACCGGCGCGGACATCGACCGCAGTACACGCACCTATATCACCCAAAACGGCTTCGGCGATTACTTCACACACCGCACCGGCCACTCCCTCGATACCGACGTTCACGGGTCCGGCGCAAATCTCGATTCATTGGAATCCGAAGACGAACGCCTGCTGCTCCCCGGCACAGGATTTACCATCGAACCCGGAATCTATCTCCCGGATCATTTCGGTATCCGATCCGAAATCAACATCGTCGTGAATCCCGACGGGAAAGTCGAGATTTCCGGATTACCCATCCAGGAAGAACTCACACGGCTGATCCCCACCGGATCCAGTCCCGTATCCGAATAGCTTTTTAAAGCGTTCGGATGACTTCCACCACCTTCTCTACCGTAAAACCAAAGTGTCGCTCCAATACTGGACCCGGTGCCGATGCGCCAAACCGGTCCAATGTCATTAATACCCCATCCGAACCGGCATATTTCTCCCACCCCATCGATACACCCTGCTCGATCACCACGCGGCGGCGCACCGATGGCGGCAACACGGAATCTCGAACCTCTCTGGATTGCATATCGAACAGCTCCCACGAGGGCATACTCACCACCCGAATCAATCGCTCGGCTCCACATCCTTTGCCCGATGAATCCACGGATTTCTCACCGGCTGACGCCGATACCGTCAATCGCTCAAAAGCGGCTAGTGCCAACTGCACCTCACTGCCCGTCGCGATGACAATGACATCCGGTTCCGCGCCTTCGCAATTGTCGGCCAGGATGTAAGCTCCGCGGTGAAGCCCTTCGGCCGGTCCATACTTCACCCGATCGATCACCGGCAAATCCTGGCGCGACAACGACAAGAGAACAGGACCGCGAGCGGAACCGAATGCATACCGGTAGGCTTCCGCCGTTTCACCGGCATCGGCGGGGCGAATCACCGTCATTCCAGGCATGGCACGGAACGACGCAAGGTGCTCCACCGGCTGATGCGTCGGCCCGTCTTCGCCGACACTGATGGAATCGTGTGTATAGATGAAAAGCACCGGCAATCGCATCAGAGCACTGAGCCGTAACGCGGGCCGGGCATAATCGCTGAATACGAGAAACGTGGCGGCATACGCACGCAAACCGGCATGTGCCAGCCCGTTGCATATCGCCGACATCGCGAATTCCCGGATTCCAAACCGGATGTTCCGGTTGCCGAACGATCCGGCTGTAATGTCTCCGCCACCGATCAGACTCTTGTTGGACGGACCGAGGTCGGCGCTGCCGCCGATCATCCATGGGATCACGGGAGCCAGTGCATTCAATACCTTTCCCGATGCTGTCCGCGTCGCGATCGGTTTTGAATCGCTTCCACCAAAATCCGGAATTGACCGATCCCAACCGGCTGGCAGAGTTCCCTCAAAAATGTGCATCAATTCCGTGGCTTTCTCCGGATGCCGGATGGTGTATTCAGCAAACAGCTCGTTCCAGGCAGCTTCACGGATCCGGTTGGGTTCACCCGCCACTGCATGCATGTGTTCATATACCTGATCCGGCACGTGGAAGGCGTTGTCCTGCGGCCATCCATAGGTCTGCTTCGTCAACCGCACTTCGTCTTCCCCTAGCGGTGCACCATGGGCATCGGCGGAGTCCTGCTTGTTCGGTGATCCGAATGCAATATGGGTCCGGACAACGATCAGCACAGGCCTGTCATCCGTCTCCCGGGCACGATTCAACGCTCGCTTCAACGCATCCAGATCGTTGCCGTCGACTCCTGTAATGACTCGCCAGCCATAGGCCTCAAACCGGCGCGGCACAGATTCCGACATAGTGAGATCAGTGGATCCTTCGATGGTGATCCCATTGCTGTCATAGATCCAGCAGAGATTCCGCAACCGGAGATGACCGGCAAGGGCAGCGGCTTCATGAGATACCCCCTCCATCATGCACCCGTCACCACACAAGGCGAATACGGAATAATCGATTATGGGAAAATCGTCCGTGTTATACCGGGCGGCCAACCAAGAACCCGCCATCGCCATGCCGACACTCACCGCCAATCCCTGGCCAAGTGGCCCCGTCGTCGTTTCGACTCCTGCTGTGACGCCGAATTCCGGATGGCCGGGACACCGGGATTCCCATTGCCGGAACGCCCGGATGTCGTCCATCGAAACACTGACGCCGTCAGGCCGGTCGGTCCGGTCCGGATCCCGGG
>JAFGMN010000309.1 GCA_016927515.1 candidate division CSSED10-310 bacterium
ACACATCCGGAAGCCGGATGGCACAATCCATCCAATCAAACGATGAAACAGGGATCATCCCGGCTCGGTGATCGCCGAAGCGGATCTGCACCTTCTGACCGGCACAGGAATCAGCCACGCGGCATCGGATAATCATTGTATACATACCCGGATCCACATTCACCGGCATCCGCATCCAACCACCCGGCGCAAGTTGCCATCCATACGCCGTCTCCTGATGGAAAAAGGGATCCCGATTGATGGGAAAATACGCGCCATTCCGGGCCGTCGCCCACCACTGATCCTCCGGATGATACTTGTTTACGTTAAATTGCGATGTCAGCTGATTCATCACCAGGACCATCACCAGCACCGTCACCAGACCCGACAACGGATTGAACACCGCTGCTCGCCGCCGACCCTCACGCCACCGACGACACGCCAGTACGAGACCACTTACCAACAAGGGAAAACTCCACGCCAACAACGCTGTTCCCGGCCGTATCAACGATGGGAAATACACCGGCACCGGTTGCTTCAAAACCAGGGCAAACCATTCCAGCATCCGCGATGAACCGTCAGCCAGATTTACCATAAACTCCGGATTCGCCGATGCGAAAAACACCACCAGCCAACTCCAGAAAATACACATCATGGCAAGGCTGCGATACGCGAATGACCGATCCCTCCACCGGTCAAGAGCCGATGCAATGAATACGGCGCACGGCGGAAGAACAGGCAGTAGATAACGCAACGGCGGCGTGGGCAAGCTGTGCCAGGCAAAATGCCCTAATAACGAAACAATGGTCAGAGGAACTCCCAGTAACGAAAACCAAAAAACAGCATTCTTTTGTTTCCGGTACATCAACGCGCCGGGTAAACAAAGAAAATAGATCGGAGCAAAAAAAAGAAACCCCGATTCCTGATCAAATAGGATACCTGGAATGATCCATAAACGAGACCAGTCCGGGAGGTAACCGGTCAGCTGGGCAAGCCCCCCAAAGCGATTGGCAAACAAATCGCCAGCAAAAATCAGCCGGTCAGCCAGAAGGTAGCCGCCAGCGCAGGTCAGAACGGTGATGAAGAACAGCACCGTCCGAACCATGTTTCTGCGAAGACGCAGAACCAGGGGTATCAGCAGCAGCAATACTGGCACAAAATAGCGGAATTTCATGAAGATAAGGACGGCGGAAATGATGACCAGCCAGGAAGGGACAGACCGGCCGGCCTTGGAAACCGGTTTGATCAGGAGCAGGCGGAGCGCGGTGACGATGAGCAAAGCCGCCGGGATGTCCGGATAGATCAGGGAAGAGTAAGTGAGAGTGGGAATGGTGCTGACGGTGAGACCGGTAGCGGCGAGAGCGGATACGGGAGTTGGTGCATGAATTAGGACGAGCCGGTAAAGCTGCATAGTCAGCAATGCCGCACAAAGAATCATGAAGAACTGAGCACCGGTATGACCGGCGACGGCATATGCGGGAGCGAGCAGGACCGGAAAAGTCGCGCCGAGCCCGCGTGAGAATATTATTCCACGATTCTGGTCATCGGACGGCTTGGGTTCCAACACGCCGGGATGATAGGGGTGATACGCCCCGTCACGGTATTGATTGAATAAATTGAGATCGCCGTCGTGAACGATGCTGTGTGCCATCATCAAGTAATGGGGTTCGTCTCCGCTGACGGAATGGATTGGGGCTTGCCATGCGGCATGGGCGGAAAAGAACCAGAGTCCGGCCAGGAAGATGATGGGGGAGGACAGGGGGTGTCGGCGTTGAACCGACAGCAGAACGGTTCCCATCCAACCCGCTTGGATGGCGAATGTTCCGAGATAAATCAAGGCGAACAGTGGTTGCGGATGGTGGGAGGATGGGCCGATGAAGTGCACGAATAGCGCTGGAATGGCGATAATCGCCGTCCAGTGATTCCGTGTGACCAAACGATTCCGTGCCGCATGTGGCAGATCGCGAAGACTGAAGTGAAGAATGCATCCCGGTAACACCAACAGGAGCGGCAGCCGCCAGATTAAAAAATGCGCCCAAAATGGGTCTCCGGCAATCCCGTTTGCCGAGAACGCGAAGACTGCTCCCAGTACCACCGCGGGAATCGCGGAAATGAAAGGGGCCATCCTATTTTTCCCGTGCCGACCGGATATCATGGCATCCTCTCGATGACGATCGCAGATACGCTCCAGACGCCGGGAAAAGAATCCGTTTGAAAGGTCATCCATTTCAACACTTCACCCTCCTGCCATGCCAATTCCGCCCAGTAATATACCGCGTCGTAGGGAATTCCTTCCAACGAAAACGGCCAATCCAGCCGAGCGGTGAGACGACCGGCTACCGGCGATTGGGGATGGGACAGCCGGACGGATTTTGCTCCAAATTCGTACATTGCTTCCGCTGTTTGCCGCCCGATGATGATCGGTGTGACGCGATCGGATGTATCCGAAACCGTACGGATCGTACCGATCCGCGTGTCAAAAGGGATTTCTTCGAAAACATGTGCCAAATGATTGACGATAAAGATCCGGGACGCCGGCAAATGCTCAGGAAGCGGGGTGTCGATGTGCGTACCGGCAGCCAGATGCCACGATTCGTCCAGCTGCAGTAGCCGGTCAGGGTCTGCACCGGTCAGGGCGGCCAGGCGAGTCGGCCAGTCCAGGCCGGGTGAAACGGCGGCCGGAACGGTGGATGGAACCACCTGGATTTTACCGAGCCATGCGCCGTACCCCATCCGATAGCAGTGAATGCCTTCAGGCGGAAGAAAGCGCTGCCTGTCCACGGAATCGCGGCCAATGAGTATCAGATCGAAGACACCTGCCCCCACAGTGGGATCGATCGTTCCCGTCCAGACGATTTCCCCGGATTCTTCCATATGGTCGAGTGATAGCTTGTGTAAACTAGTCCGCGTTCCCGTCTTGAACATCAGCTGATACCGAACCGACGGGTCCGGTTGTGCCCTATTACACCCCATCCGAATCGCTACGGGTTCGCCTTGTTTAACGGGTGCATCGGGCAGCGAAACGCGCGTGATGGAGACCGGGCCGATCCGCACAGGGAGATGACGATGCGATGCTGCGGATACGGGATCCCATGACGATGCAG
>JAFGMN010000310.1 GCA_016927515.1 candidate division CSSED10-310 bacterium
ACTTGGCAGAACGTTTATTCAAGCTGAAAGTGAAGTTTCAGCAATCAATATGGTGTACGGTGCGGCAGGAGCCGGCGTGCGGTGCATGACCGCATCCTCCGGACCCGGTCTGAGTCTGAAACAAGAAGGCCTCTCCTACTGCGCAGGCGCTGAACTGCCCTGTGTCATCGCCGACATTATGCGCGGCGGCCCCGGACTCGGCAATATCGGTCCCGAACAGTCCGATTACAACCAGATCGTCCATGGCGGCGGTCACGGAAACTACAAGCTCATCGTCCTCGCACCCAACTCCGGCCAGGAAATGTGCGACCTCACCATGAAAGCATTCGATCTAGCCGATACCTGGCGATCACCCGTCATCGTCCTCGCTGACGGTTTCACCGGGCAAATGATGGAACAAGTCGACTTCCCGACCACGCCCCGTTACCCAAGACGACACGATTGGGCCGTCTACGGCGATTCCGCATCCAAACATAACCTCATCACATCCATCTACCTCTCACACCACGACCTCGAAGTCCATAATCAAAAATTACAAAAAAAATATGCAGAGATCGAAGCGAGCGAAGTCATGTTCGACGAATTCCATACTGCTGACGCTTCCCTGATCCTCGTCGCCTACGGAATCTCCTCCCGCATCTGCCGGACAGCCGTGGAAATCGCCCGAGCAAAACACCTCAACGTCGGTCTCCTCCGCCCGCAAACACTTTTCCCGTTCCCATCCAAACGGATCATCGAACTGGCCGACCACGGCGCTTCTTGCTTCCTGACTGTGGAATGCTCCAACGGTCAGATGATCAACGATGTCCGCCTCGCTCTGAATGGTAAAACCCCGGTCGAATTTTATGGCCGGATGGGCGGTGAAGTACCGTCAGCTGATGAAGTCGTTTCAAAAATCGAGTCGATTCTCGGTTAGGAGAAAGCCATGAATGCTCAATACGACGTTTTTTTGCAGAAACCGAACGCGTTTTATAACAACTATCCGAGGAAAGATGGGAATATCGAAGTCACTCATTATTGCCCAGGCTGCGGTCATGGCATCATCCATAAATACATTGCCGAGGCAATCGATAAACTGAATATCCAGGATCGAACCATCCTCGTCAGCCCCGTCGGCTGCTCCGTCTTCGCCTACTACTACTTCGACGTCGGCAATGTCCAAGCCGCCCACGGCCGCGCTCCCGCCCTCGCCACGGGCATCAAACGCGCCCACCCTGAATCCATCGTCATTTCTTACCAGGGCGACGGTGACCTCGCCGCTATCGGCACCGCTGAAATCATCCACGCGGCTAACCGCGGAGAGAATATCACGGTCTTTTTTGTCAATAATGCCATCTACGGCATGACCGGCGGACAGATGGCCCCGACAACGCTCAAAGGCCAGAAAACAACCACTACCCCCTACGGTCGAAACCCAAACAATGAAGGGTATCCCATCCGCGTCTCGGAACTCCTAGCTACCCTGAAAGCACCCGTCTACATCGAACGCGTATCCCTCCACGATGCCAAAAACAGAGCCAAAGCCCGGAAAGCTATTCATAAAGCTCTCCTTAACCAAACGCAAAACAAAGGTTTTTCCTTTGTCGAAATTCTCTCGCAATGCCCCACCGGATGGAAGGTCGATGCACCCACTTCCTATAAGTGGATTGAAGACAACATGGTTCCCTATTTCGAACCCGGTGTGAAAGTCGATCGAATCGACGATGCGGAACCAATCACGTTTCCCGACCGGATATGGGATCCGGCAACAATCATTAAAAACCTCGGGTTGAGTGACCTGGATATCTATGCCCGTGCCGATCGAAATGCCATTAAACCCAAGAATCGGAATCCGAGGATCAAAATCGCTGGGTTCGGCGGGCAAGGCGTGTTGACATTGGGTATCCTACTCGCCAGTTGCGGCATGATGGAAGATTACAACGTCACCTGGCTACCATCATATGGTCCCGAGATGCGGGGCGGGACAGCCCATTGCCACGTAACCATCGACGAGAATCAGATCGGGTCACCTCTTGTAACACAGTCAACGGTTTGCATCGCCATGAACAAACCATCCCAGGTTAAATTTGAAAAGGAACTCGTTTCCGGTGGCCTGTTGATCAGGAACAGTTCCATGATCGATATCCCGTCGGCTCGGACCGATATCGAGATTCTTGATGTGCCGGCATCCCAAATCGCCACCGATCTCGGATCATTGAAAGTGGGCAACATGGTCATTCTCGGCGCTTACCTCGAACGGACCGGTCTGTTCTCGGAGGACACCATCGTTATCGTTTTGAAAGAAATGCTGAAAAAGGCTTCCCTGCTCGAGCTGAATATGACCGCATTGAACGCCGGCAGGGATATCGCCAAAAGCCAGGCTTGATTGCCGTTCTGACATGATGGGTATCCTGAAGGCACCGGCACTGAAACCAGGAGATACCCTTGCACTCGTTGCTCCTGCCGGACCCCCCGACCTTACCACGCTGGATCGGGGAGTCCGGCTTTTCTCTGACCTCGGCTTTACCCTCCAGCTTGGAAAACACGTGTTGACCCGAAACGGATACCTCGCCGGTACCGATGCCCAGCGGGTAGACGATATCAACAGTGCGATACGGGATCCATCCATCCGGGGAATCGTGTGTGCCCGCGGAGGCTACGGATCACTTCGGGTACTCGATGCTATCGACTATGCCTCCTTAGCAGCCGAGCCTAAAGTCATCATCGGATACAGTGACATCACGGCACTCCTCCTCGCGATCTGGAAAGAAATACGCCTGGTCACGTTTCATGGACCCATGCCCGCAGGAAATGCCATTCATCCGTGGAGTCTCCTGGAATTCGTTCGTTGCGTTACCGGAACACAGCCGATCGGTATTCCCTTTGCGTGCCCTGTCCCAGGTTTCCGTCTTGAATGTCTTCCATGGTCTACATGCCATGAAAACGCCTCGGGCCGTCTTCTGGGCGGTTGTCTATCCCTTCTGACCGCGCTGTTGGGAACACCCTGGGAACCGGCTGAGAGGGACAGTATTGTCATTCTCGAAGATATCGGTGAACCACCCTACCGCATCGATCGGATGCTGACGCAATTACGCTATACGCACTGGCTTAAACACTGCCGGGGCTTGCTCCTCGGATCATTCATTCGTTGCGAGATAAAACCCGATGATCCGGACCCCTCTCCATCCCTCGATGAGGTGTTCATCGATCGACTGGCCGACCTCCCCATCCCCGTCCTGCGTGGAATCCCTGTCGGGCATGGCGAATTCAATCTCACCGTTCCCATCGGCATCCGAGTCCAGATTGAATCAGAAACGTGGATTCCACTGGAATCCGGCGTCGACCGCCGATAAATCCGGATCAACGTTTTTCAGTGGCTCGGCGGATGCTGAAATTCCAATCGATCGTCGTGAACAGAAGGTTCACCTTTACGATGTAATCGATCTTAACCGTATATTTATACAAGTCATAATCAACAATAACCTGGGATTCGGTAATGGGCATTTTTTTCTGCTTGATCCGATTCACCAATTTACTCTGAATCGAATACACGCCGCTCGGATTGGGCTTGTTGTTCTGATAATCGTAATTTACCAATTCCTGGGCATATTGCGACAACGACATGTTTTTTAAAAACGGAGTGCCCAACACGACCAAAAGGAACCCCAGAATAATGATGACCGAAGTCCCGATAAGGGCATACGCTCGCTCACTCCCGCGAGCCGACGCTAACCAGCTGTTCATTCAAATTCCTCCATTGTAATCCCGTTATTCAAGATGATGAATCTCTGATTTTCCGATGCATAACCAGAGATGCAGCACCAATAAGTCCGGCATCATCACCCAATGCACCACGCCGAATCGTCAACCCATCGGTCAGAGGGGGAAAACCCCACCACCGAATTGCTTCCATGATGAGCGGCATCAATCGGTCACATGACGCACTAATACCTCCTCCCAGGATAAACCAATCGACATCCAGCGCAATCGCAATCGTGGCGATCAGTCTCCCCAATGCAGAACCATACCTATCAATAATGCCTGCCGCTACTTTATCTCCGGTTCGATCCCGATCGAACACGTCACTGACGGTAACAGGCGATGAAATACCCGCGGGCGATCCACCCATTGCCTCAAGCCCGTACTCGTTGAGAATAAACCGCGTTGACAGGAACGCCTCCGCATGGCCCGGATGACCGCAACTGCAGACACCCGAATCCGGAAAAACCGGGATATGCCCCCATTCATTCGAAAACCCTCGGCTTCCAGTCCATACTTTTCCCCTGGAAACGATTGCCGAACCCAAACCGGTTCCCAGTGTAAGATATGCAAATAGCGGACAATCCCTTGCAGCACCCGCCAGATGCTCGCCAATTGCACCGGCGTCGGCATCATTAATGAGGACAACCGGTAACCCGGTTTCGCGTGACAGAGTATCCTGAAGCGCAAAGTCCCGCCATCCCTCCAGATTCGGCATATGTGAAACGATCCCTTCTCCAGCCCGGAGAGGACCCGGTGCACCGATTCCGATTCCGGAAAGCACGTCATACTGCTTCCGAAAAACCGTTGTACAATCTACCAGAATGGGAATAAGCAGGTCAGGATGACCCCCGGTAGGAGTCTGCCGACGGAAGCGCTCCAGAACGCATCCATCGTGTGAAACGATAGCTCCCCGAATATGTGTCCCCCCCACATCAAAACCAATTGCCAGTTCTTTTTTCATCCACGGATCCCTATCAATGGACTGGATTTTACTAGTAATAACTTTCAAGTCAATCATCAGAATGCTATACTGCTGAAGAAAAGCCTGGTATCGGTTTCGGCTTTTTTTCGTTCATTCTGCCAGTTGGGTGACTACCAGTAACCTGTTTTAAGGAGGTTTTATGCATTCGAGAAGATGTATCTCTGCCTGGGCTTTGCCAGTCCTTACCGTGTTCTTGCTGCTGAATGCAGCCGAAGCGGCTCCACCGATTCCGGGTACGTATAATCCGGAGACCTTAACGTTTTACGCAACCGGTGAACGGATCCCGCTTTTTTATGACGAGCCGGGGCCGATGCGAGAGAAAAGTGCATACCGGGGAGTCTGGAATTTTCCCGTGATCTTTATTGAAACGCCGGATGTCGCCCACACATATTCAGTCAGCGACTGGGCACAGCAGCTGTTTACGCTGAATATTTTCACGACAGGCAGTATGCGGGATTACTATCGGGAGATCTCCTATCAGAATTTTGATATTGACGGTATTACCCTCGGCTGGATTATGGCTGACTACAACTATGAACACTACCATCAAAACAACTATGGTTTTGACGGCGGCGCAGCAGAAATGGCCCGTGAAGCCGTTATGAAGGCCGAGACGCAGTTTAATCCTGACTGGAGCCAGTTCGACAACGACGGCGATGGTAAAGTGGACGGCGTCCTGGTGATTCACATGGGTGCCGGCGGCGAAGGCGGCACCGCGAACCAGATCTGGTCCCACGTCAGCTCCTTCCCAAAACTGGAATATGACGGCGTCGAGATTTCCAAATACTCCATCCAGCCGGAAACCCGGACCAACGGGGATATGGAAACCATCGGCACGATCTGCCATGAGCACGGTCATATCCTCGGTCTCCCCGATCTCTACGATATCAATTACACAGGAAAACCCGACCCGGTGGGACGGTATTGCCTGATGGCTTCCGGTTCTTCCGGCGGAAACCCCATGGGCTGTAAGCCCGCTCATATGTCCGCATGGTGCAAAGCCCAACTGGGTTGGATCACACCGACCGTGATCGAACAGGCCGGCACATACACAATCGATGCCGTTCAAGTCTATCCCAATCAGAACTCCTATATTCTGGAAATCAAGGACTCCAACGAGTATTTCCTGCTTGCCAATCGATGGATGGATGCACCCCTCAAATTCGAAGGTCTACCCACTCGGTTCGTCGGCGGTCTGATGGTTTATCACGTAGACGAAACATTCAGTTGGTCCAACGACGGCCGAACAGATTACTGGCATGTCGTACTCGAAGATGCAACCCCCGGCGATAACCACGACCTGGCAAACGGCGGTTTCGGCGCAGGTGTCAATAGCGAATTTGGCCGTTTTACCGATCCAAACAGCGACGGGAATCTCCACCCCAGCGGCGTGAGCGTCTACAACATCAGTGCACAGGGCGAACATATGAGCTTCAGCGTCCGATTCTCTCCCGTATTCCAACTTCGCGACTATTCTCTTCGGTCTCTGGGAGGCAATCAGTTCGCTCTCTATGTCACCATCGAAAACATCGCCCACGTTCCATCAGAAGACCTGATGCTCACTGCCTCAACTTCAGCATCCAATGTTTCCTTTGTGAACTCCGAAGTGGATGTCGGTTCCTTCCTCGGATATGAGAAAAAAATCGTCACCGCTCCCTTCATTTTCGAAACCACCAGCTCGGATAGCGGCTTCGCTGAATTCACGATCACAGCATCCGGCAGTACCTTCCAGGGAAAAGCCATTCCCTTCGATATTCCTGTGAATCCCGCTCGGATTCTGATTGTCGATGATGACGCGACCAAAGGCGCTGACGGAAACCTCGAACAATACTGGATCGAAGGGCTGGGATCCCTCGGTATTACCCACCAGTTGTGGAGCGTATGGGATGACGGTTTCCCAATGAACGGTATGCTCGATACATACGACCTGGTCATCTGGTGCGATGGTGACAGCACGAATGCTGTGCCAAAGCGCGACGGCAATGGTCTGGAACTCATCGAAGAATATCTCGACCGCGGCGGCGACATGATATGGTCCAGCCACGAATTCCTGTTTGCCGAATATGGGATGCCCCTGGATCAGGATCACATTGTCACCGAACCCGGCGATTTTGCCCGTGAATATCTCCATATTCTCGAACTGGAACACGACGAGTATTTCTACCACGCCTATGGCGTTCCCGGAACCCTGACGGAAGGCATGACACTGGAACTGATCGATGTTCTTTCCACCGATCCGACGGGCGCTACTTCCGGTGGTTACAACTGGTGGCCGGATGAATTCATTACCGATAACACATGTATTCCCATTCTGACCGCCGGTAACCATGAGTGGCCGTATTCCACAACACCACCCGATTATTGGACCGAAGATCAACAGGAAAACATCCTGACCAATGCAACGTGCGCAATGCTGTATCAAGGACAGCACCGGATTATGTTCATGTCTGCTCCGCTTCATGGCATCACCACCGATCCTGCGGCTTCACCCAATACTCGACAGCAGTTTCTCAATAAAATTCTCAAATGGTTCGGCGTTACACTCACGACTCCAGGGCTCGATATCGACGTCAACGATCCGATGATCGCTGCCGGCGAAACATGCCATGTGACACTGAAAGTCAGCAATCCCGATAGCGCGCGATCAGTCAACGTGTTCATCGCAATGGAAGCGTATGGGCTGTGGCTTTTCGGACCCACATGGACGGAAACCGCGAATTACTACCCAATGAACCTGCAGGCCGGTGATTCCATGGTGGTCGATGTGTTCCCGGCGTTTCCATGGCCTTCAGGCGTGGGATCCGGCACGGTTACCATGTGGACGGTCATGCTCGATTCCGGTTCCGGCATGATGCTCGGCAATTACGACTTTACACCACTGAGCTGGAACTAGTCAGGCAATCCGATTATAGACGATAGCAAGAGCCCGGATCGATTGATCCGGGCTCTTGTTTGTTTCCTATGACTTCACGTGCGCAACTGCCTTCTGGAATCACACGGAAGATTCTCCGTCATACACGCCGGTTAGGCGATCAAATAAGCGTGATCACACACCGACAAACGTGAATGAAATCGGCGTATAGGTTGGCGAAGCAGTGGCTGTCGGTGTCGATGGTGTTGGTGTCGGAGTTGGGGTCAAGGGTGTCGGCGTCTGGGTATTCACCGGTGTTGCTGTCCACGTGGGAGTCTGGGTCGGTGTGGGAGTTCGGGTTGACGTGGGTTGAGAGGTTGGAGAAGGATTTGGTGTGCCGAAATATGCTTGGAAGTACACGCGTACCGACGCACTTTTCGCTCCGGCGGTCGCGTAGACAATGGCCTCCTGGTTGGATGTTGATGCGTAGGAAATCAACCGATTGGTGGCGATGCCCTGTGCATTGGTCAAAACTGTTCCCGATTCGATGTATCCCCATGTGCTGGTGAAGTTCACCGCTGTACCGGCAGGGACGGGCTGCCCATTGATTCCGGTGACTACAGCGGTGAGCAGTGAATAACTGGAACCGTTGGCAGATAATCCGGAGGATGGATTAGCCGTCAAACTGATGTTGCCAACCTCAACACTGGTAAAACTGACATACGCACGGGCTTCAGCCGCTTCGACACGAGCCGTAACGACAGCGGTTGCGGGCACCGTTGCGCTGGTCAACGTGACAGACGCCCACCCCCCCCGAGTGGAAGCCGATACTGCCGACAATGTCCCGGCTGTCGTTGACAAATAGACAACGGTGTCATCGGCGATGGGGTTGCCGTGATTATCGAAAACATACGCAGTCAGCGTCGATTTCGAAGTGCCGTCTGCAGGAATACTCGAGGGCTCGGCATCAAGGTCAATGCCGTAATCGTAAACCGAAATCTCGATGCTCTTTTCCGCATGAACGGCATCCGCCATCACAACGGCAGTGCAGCCGTAGTTTGGAGCAGTCAACGTGACACTGGAATATCCCCCAGACAGATTTCCCGTGGCAATGTCCAGGTTTCCACATGTCGTTGACCAGTAAATCGGACCCGATTCATCTGGGAAGCCATTGCGATCAAGAACATACGCAGTAATGACACTGGTAGAACTCCCATCAGCGGGGAGTGTCGATCGGGTGGCAGTCAGCGTGATCCGGGCACTGGCTGCAGGGCCTGTTGGATCCGGCGATTCACATGCGATGAAACAGAGTGATACTGCAATCAATGCGGCTATTGCGAAACAGAATGTCAATCGGTTTTTATTCTTTCTCGTCATACTCATCTCCTCAAGGCAGATTATTCAGACCGATGAAATCCTGATAGAACCGTTCATCGATGTCTATTTTGTTCCGCACGCGATCAGATATATTTTGCGCTTCTTCCGCTGTGTTGATCACTTGAGGAGTCAAGAAAATAAGCAATTCCGAAGCTTTTTCCGAGATCTTGTGTTTCCCGAAGAGATATTTCAGCAGCGGTATTTTATAGAACCATGGAACACCTTCGGAAGATGGATTCCGTGTCCGGGAAATCAAACCGCCGATAACAAGCGTCTGTCCGTCGCCGATCATGACGGAGGTTGTTGCTTTTCGGGTTTCGATAATCGGAGACGAGATTCCTTCGATCACTTTTTCCGATAAATTTGATACTTCCTGAGATAATTCCATATTCACGAAATGGGCTGAGTTTATGTGCGGTGTGACGGTCAGAAGGGTCCCGGTCTTGCGGTATTCAATCGTCCGATCCTTGATACGATTTCCCTGGGAATCATAGCCCTGATCGGTTTCGCTGGTCACGACCGGAACATCGGATCCCACATCGATACTGGCTTCTTGATTGTTCGCAACGAGAATATGCGGGCTTGCCAGAACCTCGAGCTTGTTTTCGTTCGCTTTGGCCGATAGCACAGCGCGGAACCGGTCCACTTCGAACAAATCATAAACGAATCCGACACCGGGTCCACCAATGGTCTGCTGTACGGTTGACTCGAAATAATGAGTCTCTCCACCAATATCGATATCCCCTTCGGCAGCCATCGACCATTCCACTCCCAGTTCCGTTCCTTCATCCAATGTCACATCCACAATCAACACCTCGATTAAAACCTGCTTCGGCATGATATCGAGTTTCTTGATGGTCGCTTCGATGTATGGATAATTCACCGGAGCCGTCACGATGATCAGAGAGTTCGTCCGTTCATCGGCAACAATACTCACCTCCCCCTGAATCTCCGCCGCGCCACCGATGGCCCCGGCAGCCCCTCCAGCTCCTCCGGCCGCTGCAGGATTCGTCCGGGGCGTTCGCCGGATGGAACCGGACGATTCCTGCCCAGAAAATACAGCTTCCAGGAGACTTGCCAGGTCCGCAGCAATCCCGTTCTCAACATAATATATGTAGGCTTTTTTCGTCACATAAATATCAACATCAAGAATGGATATAATCTCTCGGATAAACTCCAGGTCTTTCCGCAAGGCAAACACGATAAGTGAATTGGATCGCGTATCGGGAATCATGATCGCATTCATGTCCGACCCTCCCCCGCTCACCGAGCCTCCACCGGTTGGTCGTGGAACCCTTCGGCCACCAGCCGGTCTGGCTGCGACAGGCTGTGTCCCGATGGATACTTTGGAGCTGATCACGCGTTCCAAGACGGTGACAATATCCTGCACATCTGCGAATTTTATCTGGAAAATCTCTAACTCCATCAGGGCGGTTTCCTCGTCGAGAATTTCGATAATGCGAAGAATCCGCCGAATATTCGATGAAATTTCGGTGATGATCATCATGTTAGCGCCGGGATGCGTGATAATCGTCGCATCCGGAGATATCAACGGACGAATCGTATTGAGAATTTCATCAGGAGATACGAATTCAGTGGTAATAATCTGCGTGACAAGGACATCTTCTTGCGGTATCCCGGATAAATCCTTCCCAAAGCGCGTCTCCATGGGACTATGCTTTGCATCGGGTTTCGGGATGATCTTTTTGAAGGCCGGTTTTCCATCAATGGTCATGGGTCCGTCAATAACGGCCAAATTATTCATATCCAAAATGGTGTACAACACTTTTTCAACATCGCCTTTTCGGAACGGTTTGGAGGTCCGCAATGTGACTGTTCCGTTCCCGACTTCCGGGCTGATCAGGTAATCCCATCCGGCGAGTTCGGCCAGAAAGACGAGGATTTCTCGAAGGGATGCGTCTTCGAAATTCATCTGTACTTGTTCCAGATCGGCCGGAGACCATGTGGGAGGTGAAGTGGGGATCTGTGTTGGCGTGGGTGTCGGCGAATGTTCAGGTTCCGAGGAGAATTGGGGGGTAAAAGGAGGATACGGAGTGGGTGTGACCGTCGGAATCGATTCTGTTCCGTCGAAACCGAAAATCATCTCAACCGGGGAAGTCTGTGTTGGAGTTGGTTCTTCGGGTTGAATCTCGGGATCCGTTTGAATCATTCCCTGGAACCAGGCACAGCCGTTGAGAATGAAAACGAGGCTGACTAACAGGAAAATTCGGCGGGAAAACATTGTTCCTCCTTACACATTACCTGAATTTTGTTTGTTTTTTTCCGCTGTATCGTGAGGTACCGTGATAAAAGCGGTCACTTCCATCTCCACACGCAGCACTTCTTTATCGCGTCGTCGGGTTCGAATCGTCATCGAAGGGATATCGAAAAACTGCGGGGCTGTCTCGAGCTCATAGAGAAATTTTGTAATCTGCTTGATCGAACCATTGAAAGGCAATTTCAAACTAATGAGCAGATATCCGCTTTCCTCCACGGGTTTACTCGGTGTAATCCGGGTAAACTTAATATCCGCTTTTTTCGCAAGTTCCTTCACGATACCCTGCAACTCGGCGTTTGCCAGGTCCGGATTGGTTTCCTTCAACAAGCCTTCCTGGATCGACAACTCGATCTTTCCAATCCGCTGAAGTTTGTCGCGGGCCCGGTCTTCACTCTGAGCAATGTGTTCATATTTTTTCAGCAACTGATTTCGGGAATCGAGTTGTTTTTTCTTCAATTCAAATGAATCGTAGAGGGGATCGAAAACATAGTTGATTCCCACGAATAGCACAGCGACAAGCAACGCAGCACCAATCAGAACCTTCTCCCGTGACGATAGATTTTTCCAAAAACTAAACAGCACAGCCATTATTTGCTTCCTTCCCCCGATTCCGCAGCAGCTTGAAGGAATTCGAGAAAATTAGCCGCCGCTTCATCTGGATCCGGTGGCTCCTCATGTCGATGTTCCGCAGGATCAAAATCAGTCGATTCCTTGCGCTCTCGAATAAAATCAAATAGGTTCTTCTTCATCGCTTCCATATCTTCTTCCCGGGTCTGCGTATCAAGTTCCGCCTGCTCCTCCGGTGTCAATGGATCGACATGCTCCATATTCTCCCTTTCAAACCCCGCGGGATCTTCCGGCTCGGTCTCCTGCATTCGAGGAAAAGCCGGTCCCCTCACGGGTCCTTCGGTTCCTTCCAGTTCATCCGGTAACGGTTCCGAATTATCACCAGATGAATCATCTCCATCAGATTCCTCATCCGACGAAACGGTCGCAACCGGTGACGGTGTTGAAGCGTCGGATGATTCGGCAGGCGTTGCCGGTGCCGTTCCCGTTGAATCGTCTCCCGGAACACCGCCGTCTTCTAAATCCTCCCCAGCAGTTAATTTTGAGAGCGATGCTTTGATCGTAAACCGCGTACCCGATACCGTGCCGTCAAATTTCACTTTTTCAAAAAAAGTCGATTCTTCGAGCAAGTTCAACAAGCCTTCCGGCGAGTCCGAATCCCCCCGAATCGTTAACTCTTGTTTCTCGATCTCAAAACTTTCCAACCACACTTTTTGAGCTTTTTCATTATCTTCCGCCGGTAAAAGACGGGTGACTTCAAGAAGAACATCCAATTTTCCGGGGTAATCCACGCTTTTGGTCATAAAAAACTGGCGAGCATCCTGAATGGATGTGAAACGACGGTTGATATCCGTGATTTGATTCACTCGATTTTCAAGCAATGCGATGCGGGCGTCGGTTTCCAGCAATTGCAGCGATGTGCGCCAGTAATTGCTTGCGCCGACGAGAATCATGGCAGCGGCCAGAGCACCTGCTGCCGCGCCGATGAGGATCCGGGCGGTTTCACGACGGACGGGACGATCGGAATGGGGTAGGAGATTGATCGTTTCCTCGTCATCATCAAACACCGCCAGGGCCAGGCAGGTTGCGGCGATTTCGCTGTATGGCGTCTGGGCATCGAAAAAACCGGGAAGCTCAAACGGTCGAAACACAGCGGTGGGATACCGGTGTTTGATCTCGTTCAGCAACGCGTCGGGAAATGTGCCGATGTGCATGACTTCGGGCACTGTATCCAGGGTGCTGATTTGGTGCACACTCAACAAGGCCAGTTGAATATTTTTAATGATTGTCGTCGGCAGATCATCGGCTGTTGTTTGTGTGTCTTCGCCTTGATTCGATTCGTTTTTCCAAGGATTTTCGGGCAGTACGTAGCGTCCGGTCAGGAACTTGCCGTTGCGCAAGAGAATCACCTCGTATGATTCGGAAGTTGCACATAACAAGACCCGTATCCCGGAGTCGTTTCGGGTATGTTCATTGGTCGGAATGGTTCGAATGATAGCGGCCGCTGCAGGTGTCAGACTGTCCAGTCCGAGATCGGATCGAGCTGAGAGTTCTCGTGCTTGTTCGAGGATTCCTGCATCAGCGGCAACCAGCAGGGTTCGGTTGGTGGTTCCCCCCATGGATTCAACGATTTGTACATCGTAAATGCAATCATCCGGAGCCATTGGCAGGTGGGCATCCAGTTCGAACTGAAGAATCTGCCGGATGTCTTGTCGGGATACTGGAGGCATATCGACCATGTTCCAGAGCAGATCCCGCATTAACACGCCATGGATGACCCGTGCTTTTCTGAGTTTTTCTTCTCGATTGATTCGACTTAGAATCGAAACGGCTTCATCGACCAGTTCCGTCGGGTTCCCGGAGTCGGCGTTGAGGGGGAATGTGCGTGAGAATTTCAGGGTTTTTTGCCGGACCATCCGGTTAACGACCGAAAAGCTTAACGAATTGCCCGATCGTATGATTCCCAATGCCAGTTGCGCCATTACGTTCTCCCTGAGCCGTTCTTCAGTCGCCTGCTAAGCCGTCGGTGTCAAGCAACCCTTCCTGATAGCTTTGTAGATCCCGGGCAAATACAGGTGATCCCGCATTCCAGTAATATATTTCCGCTCCGCCACCGCTGTCCCGCCGTTCCGACCGCCTGACAACAGCAGTGATAACATGTTCGACGTCTGCAGCATCGGAATAACCCCGCACTTCAATACGAAACGTCCGGGACAGATTCCGTGTTTCTTTTTTCTGCCCATCCATCCGTTCCTGCAGCGCCTCCTCCGCTCCATCCGGATCGATGATTTGAACAAGTAATGGCGGAGCTGAAGCCAGGTTAACTTTCCTATGATACCCGTAGACCGTGACGTAAGGCAACAAACCTTTGTAAACGGGTTCGTCATCGCTTCCGTCAAGAGCGAACACGGAATTCGAACCATACAGTAAAGCCGGAGAAATCCCGCGAATCAGAAGCAATTCGTCAATCGTATCCAACTTCTCATTTTTACAGGAATATGGATACGCAAATCCCTTTTCTGCGTAGTTCTGCTCATACCAGTCGGTTTCCGCACCGTTTAGCCGGTGCTCATCTCCCTTATCGATCCAGTCCAGGATGGAATCAATGACAATATCCGGTTCATCACCCTCTGGGACCCCGGTTGCAATCAACAGGTCCCGGAATATGTCCCGCATCGTTTTCTCGCCGATCCGGAGCCGGGAATCCAGGTAATTGATGTTGAGGCGACCTTCTTCATCGGTGATGATGTAATCGAAAAAACCCCTGTCAATCGGGATTCCATTGCGAATGGGCAGCGGGGGCCAGGCGACAACGATTTCACCATCCGCGTTCTCTTGGGGTTCAGTAAATCCGAAATCCGGATTTTCATGAAACCATTTCCGGTAAAAACCAACCTGCCCATCAGGACCAAGGAAAATCTCATCATATTTCCCGATGACTTCCGTAAGAGCATATTGAAACCCAGCCTGAGCAAAAAAGTATCCCTCGATGTCCTCCTTGAAGTTCCGAGCATTATTGATTTCCATCCGCGTAGTGAACGCAAATTCGGCGGCGATGATGATCAGCAGGCTAACAACAAACAGGACCAGTAAAAGTGCCATGCCGGTTTCAGCGGAAAGAATGTTGGTCACGTCACGGCGAAGCCGGCAAACCATCACTGTCTCTCCCTCCGCTTCACTGAAACCCCCAAAACGCGAGATTCCTTCAGCGGAACAATGAGCGGTTGCCATTGCTGGAAATCGCCGGTTACGGGATTCTGGCTCGTAATCAACACCTCCACCGCCAACGGCAGATTCATCGTGATCTCCCTCTCTAACAGCTGAGTGGACCGATCCTGCTCTGTTGACCCTTCCTCCTCCGTCGAAACCTCCTTGATTTCAATATGATCGGGACCCCACGTATCCAACCATTCACCATCGATCACCTCCGGCTCTTCCTCAGCCTGGCCTCCGCGCTGCATCGGTTTGGGAATGTAATAATAAGCAAATCGGATTTCGGTGATCGTAGGATCCAAAAGATAACTGACCCCCCGATCCCGGCTGAAAAATTCCGTCGATGAAAACATTGCTTCATAAATAATCAGACCGACACCCGGTTCAACAAAAATATTCGTTTCCTTCAAGGCCATTGGAACGGTTGGTGACATCAACGCATGAGCAGTCGTGAGAAATGAAAGAGAATCCGTCTCTCCATTGAAGATCATGCGAGCTTTTTCTTCATCATCACTCTGACCCTTCACATTGATCGCATTTCCGATCTCCGCAATCAGACGGTCACAGACAATCCGCTTTGATTGATATGTTTCCAGATTCCTCTCACCTGACTCCCAGGCACGTAGCGCCGCCGACAGCCCGGCGGCAACACCCATGGCCAACATCGCTACAACGCTGGCGGCGATAAGGAGTTCCATCAGCGTAAAACCCTGCTGAGAAGCGGCATCGTTTCGCTTCATTCGAGCTGCTCCTCGGCATCTTCCGCTTCCATGTTGACAATGCCACGCAGAGTTGCCAACTGAATCTGCCCGGGGTATGGCGTTTCCGGCCAGACAACTGTCACCACGATTTCATACATTTCCAGTGGGGAATCATCTTCGAGCCAATCGATGGGCAAATGACCCTGGGATTCCTGCATGACCGCCTGACCTTCTTGGAGATCCAAAGCCGTTTCTCTTCGGGTGACGACGAGAGTCCACTGGAACATCTCGTTGACCTCACCGGTATAAATGCCCTCCTCCAGGTTTTTTTCGATCAGGTTACGTTCCAGAACTTCTCGTGCGACCAGCGTTCCTTCAGCATATAACTCCGATTTTCCGATGCCGGCCAGTAGTGATGAGAAAACATGCATTAATCCGACGAGGGAAACACTCAAAATGGCCAGAGCAACCATGACCTCCATCAAAGTGAAGCCTCGCTGCCGGGAATCATGCTGGTGAACTGGCACAGTTATTCCTTTGTTTCAATGTGAACCCGGCCGGTGACCGGATCGATGGAAACTTCGTAAAACGGTCCATCCTCCGGGCCGAGGACGAAAATGCCACCGGTTGAATTCCCTTGAGGAAGAAACATGACTGCACCGTACGTGAACGGTACATCGGCTTGTGCAAAGCGAAAATCGATAAATCGGACATCTCCTTCCAAAACAAATGGTTCCGCAAACACATCCGGGATGGTGTTTCCACGTGAAGACGCGATGGGTTGGGACCTGAAACCGGAGCCGGTATCAGCGGGTTGCACCGGCCGGGTGTTCTGAATTCGAAACCGGCACGTATCGCTTCCTAAGTCGGTGGCAGCGACAACGACGGTCCGGTGCGTTACAGCGTAAGTCCGGGCGGAACGCATCACAGCAGCAAAACGTCGCACACTGGTCTTGATCTGAGCGCCCCGGATCCCGCTGCCGATCCGGGGACCGGTAATGGCAACGAGAATACCCATCAGAGCAAGAACCATGAGGATCTCAACAATGGTAAACCCGGATGTTCGCCTGAACGCACGTCGAATCACACCATCAACCTGTCACAACGATCGGCTCGTCCCCTCCTGCCGTCGACGTCAATGAAAATGCCTTTCCGTTGTCCTTGACCTCATATGTATACTCGTTTTTCCATGGATCCAACGGGATATCCTCACCATCAAGATACGGTCCGTTCCAACCCTCACCGCATGGATTGACCAGGCAGTTCAGTTGATCAGGGTACCGACCCATGTCCAGGCGATAGGTTGCCAGGCTGGTTTTCAAATTACTCATCTGGGTTTTGGCGGTTTCTTTGTTGGCCTTTTCCAGGTTTTTAAACAGTTTCGGTCCCACCAGCCCTGCCAGAAGGCCGATGATGACCACTACCACCATGATCTCTACAAGGGTAAAACCCAGTTCATCATGTTGTTTTCGTGTTTCCCGTAATCGTTTCATAATCATTCCACTTAAACCTATCCTCCGGAGAATCTCCGGGTTAAATGGGCATGTCCGCCACACTGAATACGGCCATCAGCATGGACAAAACAATAAACCCAATCAGCGCTCCCATGATCACAATCAACGCGGGTTCGATCGCCGCCATAACGCGCTTGATCGTAACGCGAACATCACTCTCGTACGTGTCCGCCACTTTGATCAGCATGGTTTCGAAAGAGCCCGTCTCTTCACCGACGGCAATCATGTGCACTGCCAACGGTGGAAAGCAGCCGGTCTCGCGGAGCGGATTGGCCAGTCCGCCGCCTTCCTTCAACTTTGAATACACGGATAACAATGAGTCCGCGATCACTTGGTTCGTGACCGTTTCCTTTACAATACTCAATGCCTGCAGAATCGGAACACCGGAACGCACCAGAGTGCCAAGAGTCCGGGAGAAGCGAGCTATTTCGATCTTAAGTAAAAGCTTGCCGATCATCGGCAGCTTGAGTTTCAGATCATCCCATTTCAACCGGCCTTCCCGAGTATTGATAT
Source organism: candidate division CSSED10-310 bacterium (assembly GCA_016927515.1). Taxonomy (GTDB): domain Bacteria; phylum CSSED10-310; class CSSED10-310; order CSSED10-310; family CSSED10-310; genus JAFGMN01. The sequence goes on from JAFGMN010000310.1 coordinate 17,738, forward strand.
ACTGCTTAAAAACCGCCACCAGCAACACGATGGCGCCTAAAATAAAATACCAACTGTGTTTGATGAAATTAACCGCATTGACAAGTATTTTTGTCGGCAGCGGAAGATCCGCCCCCATGCTGTCAAAAATCACGGTGAATTTGGGGAGAACGAACGTTACCATCAACGTCACAACCACCGACGATACGATGATCAGTAAGATCGGGTAGATGCTCTGAGAAACAATTTCTTGCCGCAATTCCTCGCTCTCTTCCAGAAAACCCGTCAAGCGCTGCAAGATGGTATCCAGCACGCCACCCGCCTCCCCGGACCGGACCATGTTGACATACAGCCGATTAAAGACCCTCGGATGCTGAGCGAGCGCTTCACCAAACGACGCACCGCCCTGCACTTTTCGACGGACATCACGGACAACGCCCTTCATCTTTGGATTTTCGGTGAGTTCCGTCGTAATGGCCAGACTTCTATCCAGCGTCACACCAGCATCCACCAGCGTGGATAACTTGGAGGTTAATTCCATCACATCTCGCAAGCGGATGCGCGAAAAAAACCGAGTGAAATCGAATTCCATCGCCAAACCGGAATCCGATGATTTTGTGGATTCAACGGAAATCGGCAGCATGTGTTGATCCCGGAGTTTTTGAATGACAGCCGCTTCACTGGCACCTTCCATCACACCGGTTGACAGCTTTCCGGTTTTCTCTGTCGCCTTGTATCTGTAGTGCGGCATCGATCCGTCATCCTCCGAAATCGTCATCGGTTTGTGTGACACGCATCACTTCTTCGATACTGGTTAACCCTTTTCTGACCTTGGTCCATCCATCATCCCGCAATGTTTTCATCCCAGCCCGACGGGCTGCTTTTTTCAAAATATTGGCACTGGCTTTGTCCACAATCAACTGCTTAAACTCTTCATTGATTACAAACAACTCATAAATGCCCATCCGACCACGGTATCCCGTGTTTCCACACCGTTTACACCCGGCACCACGGTAGACCGTCAGTGACTCCACGCTCGGATCAGGATCAATCTCCAATTCCTGAAGCGCTCGGAGATCGGGTCGTGTAGGAATTTTGCAATCAGGGCAGATCCGTCGGACCAGCCGCTGAGCCAAAACACCATCAAGACAGGATGCAATCAGGTAGTTTTCAACTCCCATGTCCTGCAATCGCGTGATCGCTCCAACCGCATCATTCGTATGAACGGTTGAAAACACCAAATGGCCGGTCAACGCGGATTGAATCGCGATCTCCGCCGTCTCCCGATCCCGGATCTCTCCAACCATGATCACGTCCGGATCCTGTCGGACGAAAGCCCGCAATCCACCGGAAAAATTCAATCCGATCTTTGTGTTGACCTGGATTTGATTGACCCCCTTCAACTGATATTCAACCGGATCCTCAAGTGTGAGTATTTTTTTACCCGGCACATTAATCTTGTCGAGTGCGGCGTATAGAGTGGTGGTCTTCCCCGAGCCAGTGGGTCCAGTCACGAGGATCATGCCATGGGGGTGAAGGATGAGTTCCTTGAATACCGTAAGATTATCGGGTGGAAAACCAAGAGCTTCCAACTCGATGAACATGCTGGTCTGATCCAGCAGACGCATGACAACGGATTCGCCGTACATGGTCGGAACAGTACTGACCCGAACATCTATTTTTTTACCCAGAATGCGAAGTCGAATGCGGCCGTCTTGGGGCAGTCGATGTTCTGCGATATTCATGCGAGCCAAAATTTTGATGCGTGAGATAATGGCTGACTGCAGTCTTTTGGGAGGGCTTTCCTGTTCATTGAGAACGCCATCGACGCGGAAGCGAATATGCAGATCGCCTTCGAACGGTTCGATATGAATATCACTGGCGCCGATTTCCACCGCTTGAGAAAACAGCAGATTCACAAGCTTGATGACCGGTGCTTCGGATGCCATATCTCTAAGTGTATCGACGTCCTGGTCTTCATCCGAGCCTAGGATTTCCAGCTCTTCTTCCTGGAGATCGTCCAGAATCATCTTCATGCTCGACGTTCCACTGCCGTACAAGTCTTCGATTTTGCGTTCAATTTCAGCGCTGTCGGATATTCGCACATCCAGTACAAAACCGAATGCTTTGCGGATGTTTTCAAGAACGACAAGATCCAGCGGATCGGCCATGGCCAGAACCATCACACCATCGGTCAGGGACAATGGAAGAATGCGATGTTGCCGCAGAAATTTCACCGTCAGCGGCATGTCCGGTATTGCTTCAAGTCCATCGAGGTCTCCCAGTTCCACATACTGCAGTCCCAGGTATTGCGCCAATGTTTCCGCGAATTTCTTCGATGAGACGAAACCGAACTCCAGCAACACTTCCTGGATGCTCTTTCCAGACCGCACAGACTGCTTTTGTGCAATCTCCATATCTTCCATGGAAATCACCCGGGTTGCCATCATGTGCTGCGTGAAACTCACGTCGGGTAGTAGAATCTTCACCATCGCCTCCTCATGGAAAACTCCATTGATAAAACACTGAGCACTGGATAAAGTTCCTGGAATCGTCGTCCCCGCCCCTAATACTCGAGCATGACTAAGACCGGGTTTTACCTGTCAGTCAGAACTCAAGTCTTCAAAATCCCCGGGTTTCAGTTGGTCAATCCACTTTCGCATTTCATCGTCCTCAACCATTTCAGCTCCATGATCAGCCGAACTGCTCTTTTCCAAAACATCATTCGTAACGTATATCGGCGCTTTGAATCGCAACGCCATCGCAATCGCATCCGAAGGCCGGGAATCAATGACGATCTTCCTGTCTTCGTGAACGATTTCCATGACCGCAAAGTATACGCCATCCTTCAAATCCGTAACAATTACACGCTTCAAACGTGCTTTCAATTCCAGCAGGATATTTTTCATCAGATCATGGGTGATCGGACGAGGTGCTTTCAGTTTTTCCAGTTCAATCAAGATGGCGTTTGCTTCAAAAATTCCAACCCAAATCGGAACCACCTTGTCTCCGCTTTTATTCGTCAATAACACGATCGGCCGTTCCAAAATCGGATCCATCGCCAAATTTCTGATCGTCATCTTTTCCATAGCGTTTTCACCTCAGAACCAACACTCCCATCCATCGGCTTCTCCCCAATGAAATTGTACGTCCAAATATGAAAAAAAGAAAATCCTGATACGAATCATCGATCTCGCCATTACCCACTACCCGATCCATACAGGCAGTTGGGACTTGCCGATTCGATCCGTACCGGAACCAGCGTTCCCGGCCGGGCCTGACCAGAAAAGTTAACAACTCGGTTCTGCCGAGTCCGGCCTGTCCACATCCCATTGCCCCGCTTGGCCGAACCATCCACCAGAACATCCACCGTTTCCCCAATCAATGCCTGATTTCGATCCATGGCGATCCGACGCTGGCGTTGCAACAAATCTTCCAATCGACGGACTTTGACATCCGGCGGAACCGTATCCGGAAACTCCGCCGCTCGCGTCCCCGTCCGAACACTGTAGTTGAATATAAAGATGTTGTCATACGCAACCGCTTCCAGCAACGAAACTGATTCCCGATGATCTTCCTCCGTTTCCCCCGGAAAACCAACAATAAAATCCGAACTTAGCGCAACATCGGGTATCAGGGCTTTCATGCGGTCGACCCGGCCGAGATACTCCTCTCGCGTATACCCTCGATTCATCCGTGCCAAGATCCGACTGGAACCACTCTGGACGGGAAAATGCATGTATTCACATAGCTTGCTGCACTCCGCAACCGTCTGGATTAACTCGTCGGACATATCCTTCGGATGCGATGTCGTAAATCGAATTCTCACCAACCCGTCGATCGCCTGGATTTGCCGCAACAATTCCGGAAATCCCGCATTGCGACTCCGATACGAATTCACATTCTGCCCCAGCAGCGTCACTTCTCGCACCCCGTGAGCAACCAGGGCTCCGATCTCTTCGATGATCTGCTCACTGTCCCGGAAACGCTCCCGCCCACGGACATACGGAACGATGCAATACGAACAGAAGTTATCGCACCCTTCCATTATCGTAACCCAAGCGCTGTGAATCCCTGGGTTTTCAATCCAGTTGCTGGGTACACAAAAAACAGATTCGGGATCTCGGATATCCACGATGGGCCGAGATCCACCATCCAATTTCCGCAGATACGTCGGAATCTGGGACAGCATCCCCGGTCCCACAACCAGATCAACAAACGGTAACCGTTTCAGGAGTTTTCTTCCCCAGGCCCGCGCCATGCATCCGGCGATGACAAACCGCACCGGGGACCGGCCATTTCGTAGTTCACGCAGCCGGCCTAACCGTGAAAAAACCTTCTGCTCAGCTTTTTCTCTGACAGAACAGGTATTTAGGATAATCACAGCCGCTCCGTCAGGTTCCATCACTGGAATCCAGCCGTCATGCTTCAGCAAGACCGCCAATTGTTCGGAATCGTGAACATTCATCTGGCAGCCGAAATTCTCAATGTAGAAGCTCCGATCGTCTCCCATAGCGGCCGCAGTGTATTATTCACCCGGTGGAAAATCAATCATTCCACCGGTCTGCCAGGCATCCTCGAACCGCCTCATCACAACCCCGGTCTGGACAAGACATCACCATCCCGCTAGGATGCTCTCCAGCAACCGGCAACGTCAGGCAAGGGGGGGCATGCAGTGAAGATACTCATTACGGGCGGAGCGGGATTCATCGGATCGAATCTGGCGGAGTATTACCTTCGCCGCGGAGATCGTGTCCGCATTCTTGACAATCTTTCCCGGCATGGGACACCGGCCAATTTGGAATATATCCAAGGACTCGGCGGTGATTTCGAGTTTATCCGTGGAGACATCCGGAACCGTGAAACCTGCATGACCGCCGTTTCCGGTGTCGATACCATCTTCCACCTGGGTGCTCAGGTGGCCGTCACAACATCGGTTGTTGATCCGGTTCATGATTTCGAAGTCAACCTGGTTGGTACGGTAAATATCCTGGAAGCTGCCCGCAGAAATCATCCGAAACCGATGATCGTGTATACATCCACAAACAAAGTCTATGGAAAAATGGATCATATCGAGATCGGCCTGAACAACAATCGTTGGGAATATGCAAACCTGCCAACGGGTAATCCCGAAACAACCCCCCTTGATTTCTATTCTCCTTATGGATGCTCAAAGGGCGGCGCTGATCAGTATGTTCATGATTACTGCCGGATTTACGGCCTGGATAGTTGTGTTTTCAGAATGTCCTGCATTTATGGACCCCGGCAAATGGGCTGTGAAGACCAGGGATGGGTGGCCTTTTTCCTGATTCAAGCCGAGATGGGACGCAGTGTGACGATTTACGGCGACGGAAAACAGATCCGGGATGTGCTGTATGTTGAGGATCTTGTTCGTGCGTTCGATGCCGCTTATCGGAACCGATCAACAACGCGGGGAAACGTATACAATATCGGTGGCGGCCCGGAGCGCACGGTGTCCCTGCTGGAGTTCATCGACTACATCCATAACGATCTCTCGTTGCCATTGCCTTTTTCGTTCGACGCGTGGCGTCCCGGAGACCAGAAGGTCTACGTGAGTGACATTCGACGGGCCGGACGGGATTTCAACTGGAAACCCGAATATACACCGCAGCGGGGTTTCCGAGACCTTCATGCGTGGATTCACGCTCATCGTCACCTGTTCGTGTGATTCAAATGCAGATAATACTATGATCGCAGAATTGTTCGACAAACTGGTTTCTCTCATTCTTTTCTTCGGACCGGCCGCACTCGTTCTCGGTGTCCTGATTTTTATACATGAACTGGGGCACTTTCTCGCCGCCCGTTGGGTCGGCATTCGAGTGGAAGTTTTCTCCATCGGTTTCGGTAAACGCTTATTTGGAATCAAGCGTGGAGACACGGATTATCGTCTATCAGCAATCCCTTTTGGTGGGTATGTGCGCATGGCCGGAGAAGAGCTGCCGGGGCAAGGACCCAGCGAATCGGGTGAGGTGGCTAGCGATGCCGAAACTGTATCGGATACGGCTGCCACAGCGTTGGCCGATACGACATCGGTTGCCGAGAGTACGTTGCCCCCGCCATCGGACCCAACACTTCCGGGCCACCGGCTGCAGGACAAATCCGTGCCTCAGCGGATCCTGGTCGCTGTCGCCGGAGCCGGTATGAACCTGATTCTGGCCGTTGTATTAACCATCGGTCTGGCATTCTTCGGCATTCATATCGAATCGTATCTGGTTCAACCTCCGATCATCGCCTATGTTCAACCGGACTCCATCGCCCGGCTCGCCGATATCCAGGCAGGCGATCGTATCCGCTCCGTGAATCAAACGCCTGTTGACACATGGGAAGACGCCCAGACACAGATGGCTCTCCATGTCGATCAACCCATGACAGTTGATCTACTTCGGGATCAAACACCCGTAACTGTCACCTTGACCCTCGAAAAGGAAACGTTTTTCGATTTCGGAGGGATGAGTGCACCCGCGCGCGTCATCGTCGGTTCGATTCGTGACGGATCTCCCGCTGACCGCGCGGGACTGAATCCCGGTGATCACATCGTAACCATCGACGGTCATCCGCTGGCCAATATGTACGAAATGATCGACGTCATTTCCCGGGCAGACGGAAAATCCATGCTGTTCGAACTCCAGCGCGAGAACAGTACAAAGCAGGTTCACCTCACACCGGAATTCATCGAAAACACCGGCCGATACATGATTGGCATCGGTTTCGATACGGACAAGGTGCTGCGGCGATACCCTCTGACCGAGTCAGTGAAAAGGGGTATTGAACTGAATGTGCAGATGGGGCGGATGATGTTCACGCTTTTTCAGCGACTGTTGACCGGGAAGGAATCAGTGAAAAACATGGGAGGACCGGTCATGATCGTCGACATGGCCGGGAAAGCCGCTAAATCGGGAACCCGCGATCTGATCTGGTTGACCGCCCTGATCAGCCTGAACCTCGCCATTTTGAACCTGCTGCCCCTTCCCATCCTCGATGGCGGTATGGTTGTTTTTCTGTTGATCGAATGGATCATCCGACGGCCGGTCGGTGAGCGCATTCAATTGATTCTGCAGAACATCTTCTTCTTTCTGATCATTTCGTTTGCGCTTTATATCACATATATCGATATTCTTCGCACAGATTTTCACAGCTGGCTTAGATAATCCATTCGTCCGGAAGGCGAAACGCACCCTGTCTTAGGACGGTGACCGATTCATCATCGACACGCATAACCGTGGATGGCGTATTACAGGTCAATCGGCCTGCATCCCAGACCAGATCTACCGGGGAAACACACCGGGAAACATCATACGGTTCTGGACTCCCGCTCGGGTTCGCTGATGTGGCACTGACAGGAAACGGTAAAGACCGGAGCAGATCCAAAAGATAAGGCATGCCCGGGATGCGGATTCCCAGGTAAGGACTTCTTGACGCGAATTGGAGCGCATCCGATCGCAACGGTAAAACCAACGTGAGTGGACCAGGAAGAGCAGTCGTTCCGATTTGCATCGCTGCAGGAGACCACACTGTCCAACGCCGTGCGGTTTCGATGTCGGCGACCATTACGGAGATATCGTGATTCATGGATCGGTTCTTAAGTTGGCGGAGCCGTTCCATTGTCTGGACATTGGTTGCATCCCCCCCCAGCATGTAGCTGGTTTCAGTGGGCAATACAGCCAGCCCGCCTGCCAGGAGAGTATTCGTGATAGCTGGACGGAGCGTGCAAATCCAGAGGTCCGGATCAATTCTCAGTTCATCGAATGTCGCTTTGATAAGTGTTTGGTTTCCCAATTGATCTCCGCCTCCGACCGGCGAATGTAGACCGGTGCTAATTGAAAAAGCTCCATGTCCGTCATGGCCGAGTCCATCGTGGTTTCCGCCAGCCAAGCGACCGCCTCAGGCGATGGATCCCATACCGCCTCCGGCGCTTCCGTATACGGCTGTTGAATCGCAAAAATACGATCCCGGTACACTCTCAGCGCATCACCGGTTAAATGAAGCGGCTGAAGCGGTGTGTATGCGAGCAGGGTCTCGACCGACACGACCCGGTCCGGTGTGAGGCGCTCAATGGAGTCCCCAACCCGGAAAATCGCTCCGTAAACCTCACCCTTCCGGGCATCAAGCATTGCGACAATCGGTTTGTCCGATGGCCCGGCAGCCACTGCCAATGCCATCAAGGTGGGAATTTTTTTCACAGGTTTTCGACAAAAGTAGGCGAGTGTTTTAACAGCAGTCAATCCAACTCTCAATCCGGTGAATGATCCGGGTCCAATCGATACGGCGAATTCATCCACCGAATTCAGCGATCGATTGTCCCGCGCCAGGATCGTATCGATCGCAGGAATCAGTTGCATCGATGCGGGTGAATCGCGATCGAATCGGATCACCTGCCGGAGCCGTCCATCGACGGACAATGCAACACCTCCCCGAACCCCCGACGTTTCAACAGCGAGAATGACGGTCATCTTTCGCATCCTCCATCGCAACACCTTCTTCTGTCTTTCCGATCACGAGAGACCGGATGGTTGTCTCCCCCAGTCGGGAATTCCGTATCTCGCGAACGATGCGAAGCACTCGATCCGCTGAATCTAAAGGCTCCATAAACCCCCGAAAATATTCACCGGGAAGGTCCGGCTCAAAGTACTCGAATATCGCGTTGGCACGCATCGCCGACACATCGTTCCCGGGAATCATCCGTCCCTGGGAATCAATAAACAGATATCCTTTGGCAGCCATTCCGTCAATCAGCAACTCGGCCATATCCTGGAACCCCGGGATACGGGTCAGAAGGGATACTCTGTCGATGGACCGGCCGTTCAAAAAATGCTCGACAACCGTCATATATAAGTAAAAGCCGAGTTTGTCTGAGAGAATCCCGGGGTTATCGCGGATGTGCTCTTTTCGCTTCCGAGCCGAGTGGAGGCGGTCGAGATGTTGATGCGTATAAGCGATTTCCGCACCGGCCAGAATGATGATCCAGGACAGTTCGACCCAGATCAGGAAAACGGGCAACGCAAGAAACGAGCCGTAAAGTAGCGCGATATTGGAGAAGTGGCGTACGTAATAGTTTAATCCATACTTGGATAACTCCCAAAATACACCGGAAAAACAACCTCCAATCAATGCGGATCCCCACTGCACATGTGTGCGGGGCACCAATTTATACACGAGCGTCAGCGATGCCGAACTAATCAGGAACGGAAGGAAGCGATGAAATGCGGTTAACCCCGTCTGAAACAGAGCGCTGTGCAGGGGGTAGACATCCTGGATGCGGGCGGAAAGGTACAGGGAATAACCGAGCAGTCCCGGCGTAACGGTTAGGATGAACCAGAACATGATGATTTTTCGGATCCAATGACTGGAACGCACGGTTCCCCAAATCGTATTCAGTGCGGCATCGATGGAATCGAACAAAGCGAAGGCGGCCAGCAGCAGAAGAACGATGCTGATTGCAGAGACGGCTTGGATATTGACTGAATCGAGCAGGTTTTGAATGGTGTTCCGGACAGTTTCGACAGATTCGGGAAGGAGATGGCGAAAGAGGAACTGCTGAGCACGGGCACCGGTTTCTTTGAATCCACCGATAGCACCAAATAGAACAAAAACGAGAACGAGCACGGGGATGAGGGTCAAGACCGTTGTGAAAGCCATCGCCGATGCACGTAAAAAGCAATGATCTGCGCCGAGTTCCCGGAAAATATGGAAGAAATAGCGGACAAAATAAGTGGTAACGCCTTTCAGCGAGTGAGCATGCTCGTGGTCATCGCTGAAGTAGAGATTCCGAAGGGTACGGAAAATCTTGTGCTGAAAAGTTATACGCTTCTCACGAGACGTCATGGCGCCAGTGTAGGAATCGGCAGCGGATTTATCAATCTGCCTGCCGGGAAGACCTCGGGACGTCTTGCGGTGGATTGTATTGACGGCTCTGAAGGGACGCATTAGAGTATGCCGCGATCGGGTTAACCCCGTTGCTTATTGGAAAGGAGATCGAATTGTGAAGGCAGATACGATGTGGGCTCTGACGTATGACCGAAGAGAAGACTGGGCATCAACACGGGGGTTGAAGAAACAGTTGATGCCGATCCCACGGATTGATGAAAAGACGCACCCCGAAGATATCGATCAGGTTCTCATTAAAGTAAAGTATGCCGGATTCTGCGGATCAGATCGAGGAATCTGGTTTCGCAGCGCATTCGGACCATCCATTATCCAGTCGTTGGAAAGAGAAAAAAGAGATATCCGGATAATTGGGCATGAGCTTTTAGGTGAAGTCGTCGAAGCGGGATCTCGCGCTCGTACCCATTACGGCTATCAACCGGGACGCATCGTCACCACCGAATCGCACATCATCTGCAATCGGTGTTATCAGTGTTTGCATGGTCAAACTAATGTCTGTGCAGACGATATCATCATCGGCATTTCACAGGATGGGTGTTTTGCCGAGTACATCAAGATTCCGGCAAATGTTCTCTGGCCAACAGATCTGTCCGTGCTGCATCCGTGGGTCGGCGCTATTCAGGAACCTTTCGGCAACGCTGTACACTGTTGCACAAAGGTTGATCTTCGAGGAAAAACGGTCGCTGTATTCGGGTGCGGCACAATCGGTCTGTTCGTAATCCTGATCGCCCGAGCGCTGGGCGCATCCCGTATCATCGGGATCGAACCGATGGAGCATCATGCGGAGATGGCGAGAAAACTGGGCGCTGATGAAGTCATCCGAGTGGATACGTCACGTAAGGGAACACATCCCTGGTCCAGTGATCCCGATATCGTCGATCAAATTCGCAATTTCACCCGCCGGGTGGGTGTCGATGTCGCGATGGAAATGAGCGGTAATAACTCTGCAGTAAACAATGCCATTCATGCGACCCGGCGGGGTGGCGACATCGTATTGTTCGGCTTGAAATCCGGCGACTCGGTCATCGAATCCTTCGATCGCCTGATCGTTAACGGCATCGCGCTTCACAGCGTCATCGGACGTGAAATCATGAAAACCTGGTTTATCACGCGGAACCTGCTGGAAGACCGCTCCAACGGCATCCATGATCGAATCCTGAACGTTATTCTGAACGGAGGGAACGGAACGGTCGCGGATTTTTCCGAATTCGATGCCGATCCGTTTGAAAAGCAAATTAGCTATCACCCGAAGGTGCTCATTCGTTTCGCAGGGTAAGATCACCGGTTAACCATTGAAAACTCCCGGGTTTCGTGACTCGTCAAGCGAAATCATGCCAAATGGACTTGCGTCCACCGACCTCAGGTCGTAGAATATCCCTTTAGTAGGTGGATGATGCGTATTCATTTTTTAGGCACAGGCAGTGCATCTGTTACGGCGGAACGCGATAACACGTCGATTCTTGTCGAAGCGGGAGCAAATTTGATTTTACTGGATTGTGGAGGAAATCCTGCCGGGAAAATCCTCCGTTTGGGTTACGATCCCTGTGCTCTAGATGCCATTTTTTTAACGCATCTTCACATTGATCACTGTTACGGATTGCCAGCGTTATTGTTCCATCTGTTTCTCCAAAAACGAATGCGGCCATTACCGGTTTTCTTCCCGGAAGAAGAAATGGACCTACTGAATCAGCAGCTTCTCTCCCACGGTATCGGGGAAGATGTACGAACCTATCAACTGGAAAAATCCGCCGTGGGTATCGTACAGGAAACCATGATCTGGGAGACGGAACACGCGGCAGTGTATTCCGGAATCGCTCGCCACAGCAGGGCTACCCGGGCCTATCGGATTATCGAAAAGCGCACGGGACGACGAATGGTCTTTTCGGGTGACACGCATCCAGTCAATGAAATGATCGCGTTATCCCGGAATGTCGACGTGCTGATTCATGAAGCCACGTATCTGGAATCGCATGCGGCATTGGCAACCGAATATGGCCATAGCACAGCACGCCAGGCGGGACAGATTGCAGAAAACGCACGCGCTGCATCCTTGGCATTGGTGCATTTCGAATGCCCTCCCGGCAGTTCCATCCAGCAGTACCGAAACGAAGCTGCCAGCGAGTTCCGCGGTACGATCTATACGCCGGATGATATGACCGGTATCGTCCTGTAGCCAGGGCCGGAGAACATATGCCCAGAACCTGTGTGATTCGAAACTTAACTGCCGTATTTACCGGGTATGACACCCTCTTGCACCCGCCGTTTATCGATATCGCCATCACCGGAAATCGGATTTCTGCCGTTGGTCCAGACCTGAACGGCTCATTCGACACGATAATCAATGGGACAGGATGTGTGGCTATTCCCGGGCTCGTCAACACCCATCACCATTTCTTCCAAGTGTTGACACGAGTGATTCCACGCATGCAGAACGCTCCCTTGTTTCCTTGGCTTGTGAACCATTACCGTATTTGGGAAGGCCTCACGCAGGAAGCCGTTTACTGGAGTTCTTTAGCCGCAATGGGTGAACTGCTTGTCACCGGGTGCACAACCACTGCAGACCATCATTACCTGTTTCCCCGAAACACCGCCGGTGATCTCCTGGATATCCAGTTCAGGGCAGCGAATGATCTCGGGATACGCTTCCTGGCAACCCGGGGTTCGATGAGCGTGGGTCAAAGCAAAGGAGGCTTGCCTCCCGATCAGGTCGTCCAGGATGAAGATGACATTCTCGCCGATTGTCACCGCGTGATCGACCGCTTCCATGACCCTTCGCCCGATAGCATGCAACGGATTGCCCTCGCTCCTTGCTCCCCCTTCTCCGTATCCGAAACATTGATGCGCCGCACCGCCCAATTGGCCCGTACCACAGGTGTCAGTCTGCATACCCATCTTGCCGAAACACGTGATGAAGAAGCGTATTGCCTCTCCACATTCGGCTGTCGGCCCGTCGACCTGATGAAACGGTTGGACTGGCTTGGACCGGATGTCTGGTTTGCCCATTGTGTCCATCTGAACGAAGCCGAAATCGCCCTATTCGGCAAAACAGGAACTGGAACCGCTCACTGTCCATCGTCGAATATGCGCTTGGGATCCGGCATTGCCCCGGTGCGCGAGCTTCTGGATGCTGGCGCACCGATGGGTCTTGCCGTGGACGGGTCGGCCAGCAATGATTCATCGGACATGCTGGGAGAAGTGCGCCAGGCCCTTCTTTTGCAGCGTGTGAGCAAAGGAGCTGACGCGATGACCGTGAATGAAGCACTCACCATCGGCAGTCGCGGCGGGGCCGGAATTCTGGGCTTCGATCAGACGGGGGTCATCGCTCCCGGTAACCTGGCGGACATCGCGGTGTTCAACCTGAATTCTCTGGACTTTGTCGGCGTTCACGACCCCATTGGCGGCCTCGTGCTTTGCGGCGATTGCCACCGGGCACACCATGTCGTTGTGAATGGTCGCCACATCGTGAAAAACGGACACCTGATAACCATCTCCGAACAGGACATCATCGACCAAACCAGGACCATTGCGTCCCGACTTGTCACGTCCGCATCCCAGCGAACTGGCATCGCCTTTATGACCCCCCCACGGGATTCTGCCGATCAGATACCCCGATACCGGACGCCGTAACACAGGCATTCCGAGCCGCTAACACGCACGCGATTCTGTCCTGAAGTATGGTCGGGGATATCTCCAAATCGGTCAGAATGATATCCGCTTCAGTACGAAGAATAATCGCGTCCTGCCGTGGACGGGATACCGGCCTGTCGATAAAAATGTAAAGATCGGGATTCAATCCCTCCAGACGCCGATTCAACTCGAGCATGATCAAAACACCTTCTCGACGCTCCCGGTTCAGGATCCGCATCAACCGCCTCTCCATCCCCTGCCGGATACAATATGCTCTCGCCGCACCTGCCCGCAGGCATCGCTTCTGATCACTATCCCCATGAGATATGGACAGATGATGGGTCGATTTGATGTACACGGACCCGGGAAACAAGCGGATTAACCGAGCAATGAGGGTTGTTTTTCCACACCCTTTGCCCCTCCCCCCGACTTGTATCACACCACCGTCTTTCGGCTCCATCGGATCAAGTGTACCCGATGCTTGACTCGCGAGCAATGCACCATTAAGTTGATGACGGTTTTGACCTTCAAGGAGAAGATAACATGAGCCAAGATTCCAGCGATTCTGTCGTTCAACATGTCATGAATGCCGCTCCCGATGGCCGTCTGACATGCGCCGATGCACTTCGTTTAGCTGCGATGCTGAATCGATCTCCGCTTGAAATCAGCCGCATAGCAAATCAGCATAAAATCAAAATCGTATCCTGCCAATTGGGGTGTTTTAAATAAGGAGTCATCATGCGAATCAACCGGGGCTTTTCCGCGTGGAATCGACCGTATCTGTTTCAGGCGATGGAAGCCACGCTCTCATCGTTTTCACCGGAAGAACGTGCTGATATCATCTCCTTAGGAATCGGTGATCCGGATCTTCCGACACCGGAACCGATCCGGGAAGCGATCATCCGGGAACACCGGTCCCGTTATCATGGCTATCCGACAGCCCAGGGCCGCCTCGATGTAAGAACCGCCTTGGCTGAACACTATTATCGTCGTTTTAATGTCAATATTGATCCTTCCATGTTATTCATCGGTCCCGGCGCTAAGTCGGATTTATTCGATCTCAACGCGGTTTTCTCCAATCCGGGTGATACCGTCATCATTTTAGACCCCGCCTATCCGGTCTATCGAGATGCGGCGGAATACCGGGGAAATCGTATCCATTACCTGAGCGGCTCCGTGGAAAACAATTATCAGCCTCCATTGCCCCCCGATGGTGAACTGGACCATTTGGCCCTGGTATATCTGTGCTACCCGAATAATCCCACCGGCGTGACGGCCTCCAGGACATATGTTGCGGAGGCGGTTGAGCTTGCTCAGCGTCACGGCGCAATGGTGATCATGGATATAGCCTATGCTGATTTCATACCCGGGAACGGCCGATCGGATGCGTTCAGTATTTTCGATATTCCCGGAGGCGACGCTGTCGGAATCGAGGTTGGCAGCTTTTCAAAGCCGTTTTCCATGACCGGCGATCGGCTAAGCTGGGTAGCCATTAAAAATCCAAAAGCAGCGGCATTTTGGCACCGTTACCGGTCCAACCGGGACTCCGGGGTATCAAACTATGATCAGGCCGGTGGTCTCGCCGCACTGGTCGACCCCGCCATTCAGGCGATTCAACACAAAAACTTTGCCGTTTATGGCAGACGCGCGCGGATTCTCCGGGATGGACTCCAGACATTGGGATATCCAATGATCGGTCTCGACAACACACCCTACGCCTGGTTCTCCATTCCAATCCAAGATGACCTACTGGCGGCACACCGCTTCCTGACAGAAGCACGGGTCATTGTGACAGCGGGAAGCGGTTTTGGTCCGGCAGGCCGCGGCTTTCTACGGGCAACCCTGTTCCAGCCGGAAGAACGGTTGCAGGAGGCGATCCTTCGGATGCAATCGATCCGGTTGATGGAATCATGAAAAAGATATTGACGCGGTGCTCTCCACCCGAAACAGCTCCCGACCGAATTGATCGTTTCCCAATCTATGCGGTTCTTGAAAACATCCGGAGTTTGTACAATGTTGGAGCCATGTTCCGGACCGCTGACGCTGTGCGTGTCGCCTCGCTTCATCTCTGCGGAATCACAGGCCGGCCGCCGCGCAAAGAAATCGTCAAAACAGCTCTCGGTGCACAGGATACGGTTCCATGGGAGTATTTCGCCACCGGTGCTGAATCCGTTCGAAATCTGAAATCCCGGGGGATTCAGGTTTGGGCTGTCGAACAAACCAGTGTCAGCCACGGCATCTGGGAAGCACCGCTCCGCTTTCCGGTTGCCTTTGTCTTCGGTTATGAAATTGAGGGAGTTGATAACGCGACATTGGCGGAATGCGATGGCGCAATCGAAATCCCGATGTTCGGCTACAAAGGTTCATTGAATGTCGCCGCCGCATGCTCCATTGTCCTGTATGAAGCACTCCGGCAACTTTCTCGGTCCACTGAAACATGCATCCGATCCATGTGCGAAAAACCGCTTGAAACAGATCCTTGACAGTGCTAAAAAGGCGCCCTAAACTGCTTCGGGTTAAAAGTGTGGAGGCAAACAAAAAATGGCACATCATCAATCGGCAGAAAAACGAATACGTCAAAACAAAGTACTAAATATGCGCAACAAAGCCCGTCGAACCCGCGTCCGGAATGCGGTGAAGGCCGTTCGCGCCGCTCTGGAAAACAAGGATCTGGCTGCTGCTCAGACAGCGTTTCAGAGTATGGTTCCCATCGTCGACAAAATGGCTACGCTCGGCATTCTTCATCAAAATGAGGCCGCTCGCACCAAAAGTCGACTCAATAAGCAGATCCGCCTGTTAAGTCAGAAAGCGGAATAGCCACCAATCCCCAGGCATTTCATTCGACCGTTTCCCGCTCGGCGATGACAAGCCAGGGATGCATCACAGGGAGGTATGATGGCTCGGAGTCATTTTGCAATCGTATTCCTGTTGAGCTTTGGTCTCATCTTTTTTTCAGCCTGCGGCGAAAAGGAGACGACACAGCGCGTTGTTACGGCTGCGAGTCTCTTCAAGCCAGGAGACTGGGCGTTGTATGATCTCCAACGAGTCAACACCGATGGTTCGGAAACCCGTGGGACATTAAAAATTTCGGCGGTGGGTCAAGACATGGTCGAGGGTGTTCCCTATTCCTGGCTGGAGTTACGAGAAGACAGCGACAAGGGTGTTGAAATCACGAAGTTTTTGGCCCGGGAAAAAACAAGCTTCAATCCGGAGGAATCATTTACGTTCTGGGATGATGTCAAGCGGATCATCATTCAGAAAGATGCCAATCAGCCGGAAGAAGTTCCCCAGCAGCATCTCCGCCGCTACACCCCTCATTTCATCGAAAGCGGCAGCGTCAAGCGATATGGCAATGTGGAGAACATTGAACCGCCGACGCAAACCATTCTCTCGGAAAAGAATTTCACAGTGAATGGAGAGAGCGTGACCGCAACCGGAAAAAGCAGCGTGCAGCATTTTTCATCTTCGGTCAATCTGGGTTTTCTGAATCTTGAAGACACAACAGAGAGTTCGGTGGCGTTTTACCGGAAAGCGGATCTGCCATTCGGTGGTATCATCAACGTGACCTACTCCAGCATGACGACATCCGTGAATAAGCTGAAACCGGAAACACCACCCAAGCCGCCGCAGCTGTATGAAAATTCCATGACGATGAAAGCGTATGGAACGGGTGCAGAATCCCAGATCATCGGTCATCCGGTCGAAATGGAAGTCATGCCGTTTCCATTTCTTGAAGCCGCAAAAAAAGGAGCCTCGGGTGCTCCCTGACAGATTCTCCAGTTGAACGAACAACCTCTGCTTGATCGATTCATCCACTATTTAATTGTCATCCGCTTGCTGTCACCCAATACAGTGGATGCGTACGCCCGAGATCTCAAAGATCTTCTGGTAACTGATATCGATCCCCTGACGTGCGACGGCGATGCGATCCTGAGCCATCTGGAAGCCCTGCACACATCCGGTGTCAATCCCCGTTCTCTGGCTCGAAAACTCAGCGCATTCCGCGCCTTCTTCGGCTTCCTACTTAATGAACATCTCCGCCGAACCAATCCAACCGACGAACTCCGGATCCGTTTCGCCCATCCCCGCTTACCGAAACAAATATCAACTCACTGGATCGACACCCTCTTGACAACCCCCGATCCTTCAACGCATCTCGGAATCCGCGATCGGGCCATCCTTGAAACACTGTACGCCACAGGGTTACGCGTATCGGAGCTAGTTACTCTTCGCCTGTTCGATCTGCATCTGGAAAGAGGGTTTCTCCAATGCATCGGAAAAGGCAACAAACAACGGCTGGTTCCATTGGGCAAACGTGCGATCCGCTGTGTTCAGCAGTATCTGACCAGCGCGCGTCCTCAGCTTGTCGGCCCCCGCACCCGCGATGCCGTTTTTCTCAACCGATTCGGTAATCCACTGTCTCGAATCGCGATCTGGCGCCTCGTCAGGAAACACGCCATCGCCGCAGGAGCCCCCCAGTCCATTCACCCCCATATGCTTCGGCACAGTTTTGCAACTCACCTGGTTGCAAACGGAGCCGATCTTCGTGCGGTGCAGGAAATGCTGGGACATGCCAGTATTTCCACAACCGAAATTTATACGCATGTGGCCCGGGAAAGAATGAAGCATATCATTGCCGCGCATCATCCGAGAGCACACACGGAATCGGAATGATCGTTACCGGGCCATCGGTCGGATCGTATTTTATTTTCGGACCGTTCCCATGTAAAATTGAAGGATTACTGGAGGAAAGATGAAAGCCGAACAAATCCCTATCATCGTCATCTCGGTCATTGTCGTCCTGATTTCACTGACATTCCACGAAGCAGCTCACGCGGCGGCTGCCGCTGCTCTTGGAGATCCGACAGCTCGGAAACAAGGACGACTCTCAATCAACCCCCTGGTACATATCGATATTTTCGGGACAATCGTTCTTCCCATACTGCTGGCGATTATGAATTTAGGCGTTTTCGGCTATGCAAAACCCGTTCCCGTCGATCCCTCTAATCTCAAACATCTCCGCCGAGACGATGCCCTGATCTCGGCCGCCGGCCCGGGTGCAAATTGCGCTCTGGCCATCGTGTCTGCTTTGTCGATCCGCTTCATGATGATCATCAATGCTCCGCACGAGGCGGCATCCTTCATTATCACTATTCTCTTTTTAATGATCCGGATCAACATTTTCCTGATGCTGTTCAACCTGCTGCCAATTCCGCCTCTCGATGGCTCCGGAATACTCCACGGCGTCATGTCCCCACGGTTATACGCTACCTATGTCAATGCCAGCCGCCGACTGATGCTTGTTTTCCTGTTCATCCTCCTGCTGACCAACTGGTTTTCCACCTTTTACCTCCGTCCGGTCGGCAATGTGTTTTTCCTCATCCTGGAGCACGTCGCCGGAATTCAACTGGTATGGTAATGGAATCCGCATCAGATCTCGTCCGCGTCAAACTGGAACTGTTCGAAGGACCTCTCGATCTTCTTCTCCACCTGATCCGGATGCAACACATCGACATTGCCGCCATTCCCATCGCACATATCACACAGCAATACCTGGATACGATCCGATTGATGAAGGAATTGGATCTGGACATCGCCGGCGAGTATCTGGTGATGGCCGCAACGCTGATTTTGATAAAAAGCCGCATGCTGCTTCCTCCATCCTCCGTACTGAACGAAGAGGAATCACCGGAATCGATGAAAGAGGAACTGATCCGGCGATTGAACGAATATCAGGTATTCAAAGAAGCAGGGCATCATTTGGAAAAGCTGGAAAGTGATCACAGCCGCTTTTATCCTCGGCCGGTCGGCATGACCGAAGAGGAGACGCATACGCAGTGGGTGATCGATGCGTCACTTGGTGATTTGCTGGCTGCGTTACAGGATATTTGCCGAAAGCATTCCGATCTTCCGCAGCATCTGGTCAAGCCAAAACCGGTTTCGATCCGCGTCCGGATGGCTGCGATCATGCAAATTCTCGTGTCGCGTCACACGATGGTGTTCCGCGAGCTGTTTACCGATTGCTCATCGAGGAAGGATGTGATTGGAACGTTTTTAGCGCTCCTGGAACTGATACGTTTGCACCAGGTTACCGCCCGCCAGCGCACAGCGTTCGGGGACATTCGGATTGTGAGGGTTTCGCAGCCTGGAGACCCACCATGATCGACAAGCGATTGTTCCCGATTTGCGAAGCGTTGCTGTTTGCATCGCCGGAACCGTTGTCCGCGGATGTGATCGGCGAGATCCTGCGGCAGGAAGGACTGCGTTTGGACAGAGATGTTTCGAACGATCTTGAATCGTTCCGGAGCTGGATCAATGATCGGGAAGGCGGCTTGATGGTCATTCGGGTTGCCGGTGGCTGGCAGCTTGTCACCCGTCCTGAAGCGGCAGATGCCGTAACCCGATTAAAAACACATCGCCAGAATACACGTTTCAGCCGTGCTGCGTTAGAGGTTTTGGCGATTATTGCTTATCGGCAGCCGATAACGACACCCGAAATTGAAGCGATCCGGGGAGTCGACAGTGCGGGTGTTTTAAAAAATCTGATGCAAAAAAAAATGATCACTCTTTTGGGTCGCAAGAAGTTCCCCGGGAATCCTCTCCTGTATGGCACCACAAGGCTGTTTCTGAAAACGTTCGGGCTTGACAGTCTCGACGCGTTGCCTGATCTTACGGAGTTCACGGCTTTGTTCCCACCGGGAATGATGCAATCCGAATTGCCGTTCGGAAAACAAACGGAGTATCCAGCTGGCGATTTACTCGATCGGAATAATCGACTGACGGATGAAGGAGAAGGAATTGTATGAGCACGACGCATGATATACCGCTGGTGCGTTTTCTTGCCCGGGCGGGAATCGGATCGCGACGGTACTGCGATAATCTAATCGCATTGGGCCGGGTAACGTTGAATAGCGCTCCTGCGACTCCGGGAGCTCGGGTCGTTCCCGGCCGGGATCAGATCCGGGTGAACGGTAGCATTATTGAAGAAGCCCCGGTGCTTTTATACTATCTCGTTTATAAGCCGAAGGGTTACCTTGTCAGTGATTCCGATCCCGAGAACCGACCGCTTGCCAGGGATTTATTGCCCGATTTGGGGATGCGCATGTTTCCTGTCGGCAGGCTGGATTTCCAGACGGAAGGTGCTCTCATGTTCACAAACGATGGTCTTTGGGCTGATCGAGTAGCGCATCCACGAAACACAATTCCTAAAACATATCTGGCTAAAGTCCGGAACATACCCAGCCGGACGACATTGCAGCGCTGGCTGGCGGGAATACGTGATCAAGGTCAGATTTTAAAAGCACGGGAAGCGGTCATTGAGCGAACAACCGGACGGAATGCCTGGGTCCGGATCACGTTGACCGGAGGCGCAAACCGTCAGGTGCGTCGAATGGGAGAAGCAACCGGTCATCCGGTGGTCAAACTCATCCGCCTGTCCATCGGCGATGTTCATCTGAAAGACATGAAACCGGGAGATGTCAGGGAATTGACAGTCCGCGAAGTTAAATCGTTTTTACGTAAGAATTTCGCTGAATCCACTCCGTCATCGCCGGAATCTGATTCGCGCTCAAACCCGAAGACACCGCGAAAAATCGTCAGACAGCCCATGTCCGAAAAGCGATCCGCTCGATCCCTTCATGCCGATCCACCAACCCGTCATCGTTCTGCAACCGCTTCACCCCGAAAGCGGACGGACCAGGGCAAAGCGCCCCGGCGGCCGCCAGAACAACCGTCCAATCACCCGGATAGAAGTAGGAAACGGCGATGATACATGAGAAGTGTCTGAAAATCGGCGAAGTCAGCACTATGCTCAACATTCCAGCCTATGTGTTACGCTACTGGGAAACAGAGTTCCGGGAATTGCAGCCTCGGAAAACACGGTCAGGACAACGATTATACAGTGAAAAAGACCTCGATTTTCTCCGCTTGCTGGTTCATCTGCGATATGAAGAAAAACTGACTATTTCCGGATGCCGTGCCCGACTCAAAGCCGCTAAATCCGCATCTTCGCGCGATACTTGGACCCCATCGAACACCGACACTTTCCAAGAAACGCTCCTTGAAATAAAAAAGAGTTTACAAGATGTGCTCGAGGATTTACGATAGGGGGTCGTTGGCTGTGTCGGGGCGTAGCGCAGTCTGGTAGCGCACTTGCATGGGGTGCAAGTGGTCGGAGGTTCGAATCCTCTCGCCCCGACCATTTTTTTATCCGAAACATTCATGAATCACGATTCCATATTCAAGGAAACAATACGCGACCGCCTGAATCGCGATAAAATGGTTGATCAACTGATTCGGGATGGATTTTTAAAGAATCCCGCAGTGATCCAGGCATTTCGACGCGTTCCCCGGCATGGGTTCGTCGATGCGGCTTTCCAATCCCGGGCATATAGCGATACACATCTCCCCATTGGGTGCGATCAGACAATCTCCAAACCATCCACAGTAGCTCGGATGACCGAGCTTTTAATGGTATGCCCAGATCACCGCGTGCTGGAAATCGGAACGGGCT
This sequence comes from candidate division CSSED10-310 bacterium, assembly GCA_016927515.1. Lineage (GTDB taxonomy): Bacteria > CSSED10-310 > CSSED10-310 > CSSED10-310 > CSSED10-310 > JAFGMN01. The sequence goes on from JAFGMN010000310.1 coordinate 39,759, forward strand.
GTGGGTATCAGACTGCAATTCTTGCCGGCATGTGCAGGAAAGTGTACTCTGTGGAGTGGCATTCGCAACTTGTCAATGCTGCGAGGAAGATGATGACCCAGTTGGAATATCCGACGGTTCGAATTGATCAGGGAGACGGCAGCCAGGGCTGGCCGTCCGCCGCACCATTCGATCGGATCATTTTTACCGCTGGAGCTCCCACCATACCCGAACCGGTGTGCTATCAACTAGTGGATGGAGGCATTCTGATCGTTCCTGTCGGACCGCGTCGGCAACAGGAACTTGTCCGGATCATTCGGTCAGATGCTGAAAATGACGTGATTTTCGATGTGAGTTATCATGGATCGTGCGAATTCGTCGATCTCGTGGGAAAAAACGGATGGATGAGCACAACGTGAGAAGGGAGTGACAATGAACGGTATGGAACGGAAAAAATACCATCCAATGACCCTGAAGTATTCGATAATTACGGCAATCAAGGGTGCCCTGATCGGAATCGCCAATATTATTCCGGGTGTCAGCGGCGGAACATTCGCGCTGATTCTGGGTATTTATGAACGCCTTCTGGATGCCTTGCATGCCATCAATCCGACCATCATCCTGGAAGCTATCCGCGCCATCGTTTCTTTGCATCGCCCGGCCGGTCGGCGAAGAGCGAAAGAAATCATTGACACATTGGACCTCATTTTCCTTTCATCTCTTGGCCTGGGAGCGCTTACGACGATTCTCGGATTATCGTTTCTGATTGACTATCTACTGGTTCACCATCCGGGATTGACACTGTCCTTTTTCATCGGCCTGATTATTCCGTCCATCGTTGTGCCATGGAAAATGATGGGGGCCTCGAAGCGGCTCTCTCAGTTGAGTTGGATGATTCCAGGAATCGCCTTGACTATCGGAGTCGCTTTCGCATTTGGCAATATTGAATCGAATGACAGTTTGATATGGAGTTTCCTGACCGGAGTGATTGCTGTGTCAGCCATGATTCTACCCGGAATCAGCGGTTCATTCGTCATGCTTGTCATGGGTCAATATCAAAATGTGCTGAGAAAACTCCAGCTTATCCAGACCACCATCGACCTCTCAGCATGGATCTGGTTATTCGTCTTTGGCGCTGGCTGTATTGTCGGGCTGTTGCTGTTCGCCCGCTTCCTGGGTTACCTTCTCGCCCATCGGCGAAATGCGACTCTGGCTTTTCTGATCGGCTTGATTCTAGGCTCCTTCTGGATCCTTTGGCCGTTCAAGCAGTTCGATTATTCGATGGACCTCAACCATATCGCTGAAGAATTTCGTGACCGAGTGGCGGAAAAACAAGACATCCGTATCGCCACAGCCCCCAATCAAATGCCGGCAGATGTCAACGAATGCCTTTTCAACCTTCTGGCTCTTAGCGCAGGTTTAGCGGGAGCATTGGGATTGAACCGATTTGGTTCGGAGGATGCAGGCGTTTCCCCGTTCTCTCACTGATACGCGTCTTTACTCAATCATCTCGGATCATCATTGATCATCATTTATATGTCATTGCGTTTATCGAATCGCGATCTGTGATGACAAAAAAAGGTTGACAATTGGACTTATTTTGGTATTCTAGTACCAGAATGCTCTTTATGAAGGAATGATAACTATGAAGTTTCTTGCTATGACAGATGCACTAACCCTGGCGATTCACACGATTGAGTTGATGTCTCGAGATCCTTCCCATCGATGGACAACCCGGCAAATTGCACATCAGTTCGCTGCATCGGAGCATCATTTAGCAAAGATTCATACGCGGCTGGTCAAATCCGGTCTTTTGCATTCCGTGCGAGGCCCAAAAGGCGGTTTGATCCTCGCAAAAGATCCGGCAACAATTTATTTGATTGATATTTTCAACGTGATTGAAGGGCCGTTTCAACCCAGCAAATGTTTGTTTGGACAGCCTGTATGCCACCGAACAACATGTCTGTTTGGTTCTTTGATCCAGGATATTGATGAGCGGGTTCGAACCTATTTATGCAGCATGACCGTAGCCGATCTGCTGGAACCTGCCGATCAGTGTCGAATCTCGGAATAACAAGGAGGGAGTCATGTTTTGTTTTCAATGTCAGGAAGCTGCGAAAAACGTCGGATGTACCGTGCGCGGAGTGTGCGGAAAACCGGACCAAACCGCAACGTGGATGGATCTTTTAATTCACACACTGAAAGGAATTGGTGTATGGGGAGAAAAAGCCGTTCAGGCGGGATTGCCTATTCAAGAGGAAGGGGAGTTTATCGCTCGGGCCATGTTTTCCACCATTACCAACGCGAATTTCGATACCGATCGGATTCGGGAATTGATCCGCGAAGCGCTGGCAGTCAGGGATGCGCTGGCCTCTCGTGTCGGCACTCCCCCGCTTGATCTTCCCGATGCAGCAACATGGTCCGGCAATCCGGATGACGATCTGCTGGTCAAAGCGCACTCGGTTGGTGTATTGGCGACGGAGAATGAAGATATTCGTTCGCTTCGCGAGTTGCTGATTATCGGCTTGAAAGGTTTGTGCGCATATTCCGACCACGCATCAATTCTGGGTTATCACAACAACGAATTGTATGCCTTTATGATGAAAGCACTTGCATCGACAACGAAATCGCTGACTCTGGATGCTATGATTGCTCTGGTGATGGAATGTGGAGCGATGGGCGTCAAGGGAATGGCCTTGCTGGATCAGGCAAACACCGAGACCTTTGGCCACCCGGAGATGACACGGGTTCGGCTTGATGTCGATTCGCATCCAGGTATTCTGATTTCGGGTCACGATTTGAGAGACATGAAGGATCTTCTGGAGCAAACGGTAGATACCGGCATCGATGTCTATACACATAGCGAAATGTTGCCGGCCAATTATTATCCGGCATTTAAGAAATATGCGCATTTCGTCGGCAACTACGGCAGTTCTTGGTGGAATCAGAGCAAGGAGTTCGAGCAGTTTCACGGACCGATCCTCTTTACCACCAACTGCATCACGCCAGTGAAAGACAGCTATAAAGATCGAGTTTATACAACAGGAATGGCCGGATATCCGGGGTGTCGTCACATTCCCGATCGGAAGGGCAATGCGCCAAAAGACTTTTCCGAAATCATCGAGCGAGCCAGACAATGCGCGCCTCCGGATCAAATCGAAAGCGGTGAAATTATCGGAGGATTCGCTCACAATCAGTTGATGGCGTTTGCCGATCAAATCATCGCCGCGGTTAAAGCGGGAACTATCCGCCGCTTTATTGTCATGGCCGGCTGCGATGGCCGACAACCGGGGCGGCAGTATTATACGGATGTCGCCAAGGCACTTCCCGCCGATACGATCATTCTGACTGCAGGTTGTGCCAAATACCGATATAATAAGCTAAACCTCGGTGATATCGGTGGAATCCCCCGGGTTTTGGATGCGGGGCAATGCAACGATTCGTATTCTCTGGCCTATATTGCGTTACAGCTCAAAGAAGCTTTTGGATTGAGCGACATCAATGATCTTCCGATTTCGTATGATATCGCCTGGTATGAGCAGAAAGCGGTCATTGTATTGCTTGCGCTCTTGTCCCTCGGAGTCAAGGGGATTCGCTTGGGTCCCACGCTGCCGGCTTTCCTTTCGCCTGCGGTAGCAAACGTGTTGGTCGATTCGTTCAATATCCAACCGATTGCTACAGTTGAGGGGGATGTCGCAGCAATGCTACAGGGTAAGTAATTGCAGTTCGACCCCTTAGCCCCAAATCAACACCGGTCCAGTTAAAAAAAATAGGCTGTTTGGGTGATTAGCGGGTCACTGCCCATCTGCTAACTCAAAAGAAACTTATGAAATGCCGGTTCTGCCGGCATTTCTGATTATAGTGGCGGCATTAACGGGAATCCGGTAAAATATTCCTTGCTTCCCGATGCCGATTCCGTTATCGTTCTCTGGCCTTCGCGATGGGAGAGCAAAACGGGGCGTAGCGCAGTTTGGTAGCGCGCCTGCTTCGGGAGCAGGAGGCCGGAGGTTCAAATCCTCTCGCCCCGATTTTTATGGTCACTCGGTAACAGCGGCCGGGGAGCGACGTCCTCTCATCGAGAATGGTTGCCGGGGATTCCTGAAGGGGGCTGTACATGGCGTTTTCCGGTAAATCAGGAACTCTCACCCTGTCTCAACTTCTGGGCCTGATTCAATCAACCGATTCCCAAACATATCTGCACGTAAAATCCGAGCATTCAACGTGGTGCCTGTCCATTGATGCAGGACTGGTGAAGGGAATCGGCGGCGACACGATCGATATCGAAATCGAAGATATCCTGATCACACGGGGATTGCTTAAAGCCGAAATCCTGAAAAGCCTGGAAGATGATGCGATTCGGGACAAGGGGTTGGCCCGCGCGCTCGCTGAGGAAGGTCACATTTCTACCGAAGATGCTCGTCATGCCGAATACCATTTTGCCGAATCTGCATTTTATGAATTCATCGTCGAAACCGGGGGCGATATCGATTGGCGCGACGCACCCGCGCTGAAAATTCATCCCATGGACCCGAGTTTCAGTCAATGGATCCGAGATACATCACCAGATGTCGAATTCATGAACCAGTTTCGCACGCATTTCAGTGATTTCGATGCAACCCTATACTGGATTACGCCTCCCAAAAACCCGCGATTGCCTGCAGAAATGTCGCTAGGAGAAATTCGCATATTGAGCCGTTACAATCCAAGCAGCACCATCCGGTCATTTTGGAAAACCGCGGGAATTCCTGCCGGATCGAATGCTCGGTTGCTGGTAAAACTGAGCGAGCGGGGCATCATTACTCCACATGCACCCGGAAGCATCAAGTTACCCAATGCGAAACCATTTCTCCGAGCACTTTTAGCTCGGGTAGTGGATCAGTTGATGGATGTGCAAAAGCTGATCGGTGAAGGCAGTGATCTGCTCGATATTCTGAAATCCATTAACACTAATCTAGAAAAAATGCCGGATTTGGCCGTTGCTACAGCAATGCGCTCAGAGGATCTGGGTGATTTATCCCGTCTGACAGGTTCATTGAACGGGTTGCTCGATCTGAATGGAGTAGAAGAACTGGATTTGGAAAAGGCAATCGAAACGGGATCTCGAGCGGGGCGAGACGCGCTTCACCGGCAAGAAAAACCGAATCCGTCACACAAAACGGGGGGGCGTTCGGCAGCGGGTGTCCGCCGCCAACCAATGAAAAACACGGATGGCGATGAGACAGTGGCAGGTGATGCCCGTGCTGAGGATGGCATTGCCCGGAAGATGCTTCCAGATCCAAAACGGCAGAAAGAAGCAACCAGTATCATTGAAGCGAGCAAGATTCTTGAGCATCAGGCCGCTTCACTGGAAGAAAAAGTGGCCTCGAAAGTGAAGTATCGTCGGTTCATGTCCGATGTGACCATGGCTTATAACCGCTTCGTAATGACCAAGCAGAACCTTTTCGAGTTGTTTGGAGTTACACCGAATGTTGAAAAAAAAGATATCCACAAAGCATTCATCAAACAAATAAACGGAATCAATCCGAAAGGCATCGCTTTCAGATCTCTGGATCAAGAAGTATTGGAAAAAGCGATTTTTCTCCGCGATCAATACAAAAAAGCCTATATCGTTCTGATGGATGACAAAAAGAAGCGGGACTATATCGATTCATTGCGTGCGGGCCGTCAGGAAGCGGAAGACAACAAAGTTCGTGCGATGAAGCTGTTCAATGAAGGAATGGATAAAATCCGGGCAGGCAAATTCGATGAAGCTCGGGAAATGTTCCGTCGCGCAGCAAAATTCGATCCGAACAGCCCGGTGTATTATTCGGTTCTCGAGGATATCGACAAGGAAGAACGCGAAGGGAATGCGGTGAAATTCTTCCAAGCAGGTATTCTTGCGTTTAAACAAAAGAACGATTATGACCGTGCAATCAAATTGATCCGAAAAGCGATTTCTCTGCGCCCGTTGGATCCGACCTATCACCTGAAACTCGCCGAGATTCAGGCAATGAGCGGTGAACACAAAGCAGATGCAGTCATCAGCTATCTTGCCGCTCTGGATCTCGACCCCGGCAACCAGGAACTCCGTCTTCTGATCGCAAACTTCCAGAAAAATCTTGGAAGAAAGCAGGAAGCAGCGAATATGTATCAGGAAATCCTGAAATGGAATCCTGAAAACAAAATCGTCCAGAAAAACCTGGCTGACCTGATAAAAGAAGGCATCAAACCCGACAAAGAAGACGATACCAAGAAGAAACAAAAGGCTACCGAACAGGCAGCATTAAATGAGGAGTTTGAATAAGCGTTCTGTCAAGCGGGTCGCCATCATCGGTGCGGCCAGCGCTGATGAGGGAGTGTTAGCGCTGGCATATCGAACGGGTTGGTTACTGGGAAGTCGGGGAGTGACAGTCATTACTGGCGGCAAACAAGGCGTAATGGAAGCCGCTTCGAGGGGAGCTAAGGAAGCGGGCGGATTGACGGTAGGCATTCTGCCTGGGCGGGATGACCGGGATGCAAACGCGTATCTTGATATCGCAATTCCAACAGGATTAGGGGATGCAAGAAATGCTGTGATCGCCTGTGCAGCGGATACAGTGATCGCAATTGCAGGTGGATATGGCACCTTGTCCGAAATCGGTCTGGCTCTAAAAATGGGCAAAACCGTTATCGGTATCGCAACGTGGGACCTGTCAAAGGGGATCATTGCCGTGACCTCACCGGAAGAGGCGGTATCAAAGGTTTTCGAGATATGAACAGTTTTCTACGGTGTGAAAAATGGCGAGTTCATGGACGTGTCCAGCGCGTTGGATTTCGCCATTTCAGCATGCGTGCAGCACACCGACATCGTATTCAGGGTGCCGCACGCAATGAACCTGATGGAACGGTGGAGATTATCGCCATCGGAACACCTTCGGATCTTGAAGGGTATTACCGTGATATTCTCAAAGGACCGTCCCTGTCCAACGTGACCCATGTCGAGCGCTATCCCATCAATTATGATACGATCACCCTGGATGCATATGATTTAGCGTTTTAGGAGGCACCTGATGAAAAAACTGCGGTTGACCGATTACATCCGGGATATTCCGGATTTCCCGAAACCCGGCATTGTTTTCAAAGACATTACTCCGTTGCTCGGGAATCCCGAAGCATTTGCCCAGGCCATCGATAACCTGGTTGAACCTTTCCTGCAGATGCATGTGACTAAGGTCGTCGGTATCGAAGCACGAGGTTTCCTCTTTGCACCACTGCTCGCTGGTAAATTGAACGCGGGTGTTGTTCCCGTACGTAAACCCGGAAAACTGCCATTTGAGACAGAGCGTTTCACCTATGATCTGGAATACGGAACCGATACGATCGAAATTCATCGGGATGCCATTCGCCCCGGAGAGAATGTTCTCATTGTCGATGATCTCCTGGCAACAGGAGGAACGGTCGATGCGGCAAGAAATCTGGTGGAAAAACTGGGGGGTCGTGTCGTTGGCATGGCATTTCTCATCGAACTCGCATTTCTCAACGGGCGCCAAAAATTGAATGGTTACACGGTTCATTCTTTGATACAGTATTGACACTGCGGATCCCGCCTGGTGGGTTGCGCCCGTAGCTCAGGGGATAGAGCACCGGATTCCTAATCCGGGTGTCGCAGGTTCAAATCCTGCCGGGCGTATGATTGCCCGCATCGGGAGATGCTTGATTTTTCAACGATGTTACACTAGGATTTCGTTTCGCATAATGGGTTCTGGAGGATATTACGATGGCAACAAAAGATCTCAAAAAAAGCATTGATCTGAAGATTATTGCTGAAGAACAGCCGGCTTTTATTAATCGGGTGGCACAGTTTGTCGCAACAAAACGCGACACGATCGGGTACATCGTTGTTGCCATCGTCGTTGTGGCAACAATCGGCTTCTTAATGAAGATGAACTCCACTGCAAAAGAAAACGAGGCAGCGGTTCAATTCCAGAATGCGGTCAAACAGTACCAGAAAGACATGACCGCCACATCCATTTCTCTGTCCGCGAAATCAGACACTGGCGACCCGTCAGCGCTACCGGAAATGAAGGTTCAAACACAATCGATCGGCGCATTTCAAGCCGTATTTGATAACTATCCGGGAACACATGCCGGACACCACGCGCTGTACATGATTGCAGTCAGTCAACTGAATCAGGGGTTGTATGAGGAAGCGATCGCATCGTTCGATAATTTTGTCGAAAAATCCCCCGATAGTCCGCTGACCGCATCCGGCATCTTTGGAAAAGCAACAGCTCAATTCAATGCGGGTCATATCGCCGAATCACTCGAAACACTCGAATCGATTGACCGGTCGCATCCGAATTTCAAATTAAAAGATGTGCTGCTGTACGAAACAGCTCGTCGGCTGGAATCGTTGAATCGGAAAAGCGAAGCCCGAAACCAATACGAATCCATCATTGAGCGGTATCCGGACTCACCGTGGAAAGCAATGAGTGAAAAGGCCTTGGAGAAACTCGACGTCTCAAATGGTGGCGATGATAATAAGACAACCTAACCTTCAGTTCGAGGAAAGAAACCCGGCGGGAAATCTCGGGTTTGATTAGGAGATCTCACTATGGCGTTCAAACTGCTGTTGGCTGATGAGAGCATCACAATCCGGAAAGTTGTGACAAAAGTGTTTTCACGGGACAACTTCGAGGTCGCGACAGTAGAAAACCATGATGATGCGATCAGCGCTGCCCGGGATTTTCAACCCGATGTCGTCATTCTTTCCTCCGATCTTCCCGGATTGGATCTAAACCGCGGCGTCGCATCAATCAGTAACTCAGCAGCATCAAAAAATATCGTCATTCTGATGGGTAATCGCGGCGATAATCTGGATGAAACCCAGTCGATTAAACTGGGAGCCCAGGGATTCGTCTATAAACCGCTGGATAACCGTATTCTCAAACGCGTGATCGAACAGCTCTTGATTCAACCCACCATCAAAGCTCCCGCTGCGAAATCAACTGCCGAAACAGCGAAAGCCGATTCCCTGTCCGCTGAAACCATCAGCGCACCCGATATCCCAGAATTCACAGCAGAAACCATCGATCAACGGGCGGAAATCCTGCTGGACCTGTTTGAAAGCTATTTCAACGAAAACATGGTTGTTATTACCGATACAATGACAAAAGCACTTGCCCCGCGGATCGCTGCCGATATTTCCAGCCGGATTATCGAACGTCTTGAAATCACGGATTTACCCAAACAAATCATGGCCATGACCAAAGGGATCGTCAACGACCTTGTACCTCAGATCGCCGAACGCGTCATCACGCGAGAAATCGAGAGCATCAAGGCAGAAGCCCTTCGTCTCCTCGAAGCCGAAGAAGACGACAACGACGACGATAGCGTATAATCCAGTCACCCATGACGTGACATACCTCCTCTATCTTTCCGATACCATTGAGGAACACCATGAAACACGAATATGATCCGTCTCTAACCGAAACCAAATGGTACGCTGAATGGCAGAAATCCGGCCTGTTCCGCCCCCGCCCTCCTTCTTCCGGAAAAGAGTCCTTCACAATCGTCATTCCTCCTCCAAATGTAACCGGAATACTCCATATCGGCCATGTTCTAAACAACACCCTCCAGGATATCCTCATCCGGTTTAAACGAATACAAGGATTCCAGACACTCTGGCTCCCAGGAACAGATCATGCGGGAATCGCTACTCAGAATAAAGTCGAACAACGGCTGGCATCCGAAGGGAAATCCAAACATGATCTTGGACGGGATGCGTTTATCGAACAGGTATGGGAGTGGAAAAAGAAACACGGTGGAATCATCATTGAACAGCTGAAACGACTCGGCTGCTCCTGCGATTGGGATCGCGAACGATTCACGCTGGATCCCGGTCTGTCGCGGGCGGTCCGCGAAGTGTTCACGCGGCTGTTTGAAAAAGATTTGATTTATAAAGGGAAATATATTGTCAACTGGTGTCCTCGATGCGTTACAGCCCTCAGTGATGAAGAGGTAAATTTTCGAAATGAGAAAAGCCATCTCTGGTATATCCACTATCCAATTGAACATGGCGGAAAGGGTGTTGTGGTTGCCACGACCCGGCCAGAAACCATGCTGGGGGACACCGCTGTGGCGGTTCACCCGGACGACGACCGATACCGGCATCTGATCGGCCAGAACGTTCTCCTGCCCCTGAAAAACATTCTGATACCTGTGATAGCAGACGAAATGGTCGACCGCGCATTCGGAACCGGAGCTGTAAAAATCACTCCGGCACATGATCCCAATGATTTTGAGGCGGGCCGACGTCATAATCTGGACATGCCGATTGTTATCGATGAACATGGTAAGATGAATGCGAATGCCGGACCCGCATACAACGGAATGACGAGAGAAGCCTGCCGGAAACAGGTCATTATCGACCTGGAAAAGGGAGGATTTCTTGTTAAAACCGAACCCCACGAACATGCCGTTGGGTTATGCTACCGATGCGAATGCGTTGTGGAACCATACCTGTCTTCGCAATGGTTCGTCCGAATGCAGCCGTTAGCACAACGAGCAATTGACGTGGCACAAAACGGGGAAATCGTTTTCTATCCGGATCGATGGACGAAAGTATACCTGCATTGGCTGGAAAATATCCGAGATTGGTGCATCAGCCGACAACTCTGGTGGGGACACCGTATCCCTGTTTGGACCTGTGAATCCTGCGGACACTATCAAGCCTATCGCGAAGATCCGGAAACATGTCCAGCCTGTGGATCATCCCGATTGATACAAGATCCGGATGTGCTCGATACATGGTTCTCGAGCTGGCTTTGGCCGTTCTCCACCCTGGGTTGGCCCGATGAAACTGACGATCTTAAAACGTTTTACCCGACTGATACATTGATCACCGCACCGGAAATCATCTTCTTCTGGGTTGCACGCATGATCATGGCCGGACTCGAATTCATGGATACCATCCCTTTTAAAAAAATCTATCTCCACGGCACCGTCCGGGACCCGATCGGTCGAAAAATGTCAAAATCCCTTGGAAACTCACCGGATCCCTTGGATATCATCGATAAATACGGAGCGGATGCGTTGCGCTTCAGTATCGTCATGATATCACCACGCGGTTCGGATATCTTCTTCTCAGAGGATTCATTGAATGCCGGACGTACATTCGCGAATAAAATACAGAACGCCGCCCGCCTGATAATCAGTAACTGCCCGCAGTCTATCCAGGGAAACGCATTCCCGCATTCCGACACGCTGCGGTACGCCGATCGGTGGATCCTTTATCGGATGGCAATAGCTGCTGATGAAATGATGAATCAGCTCGAGGAGTTTCGATTCAACGACGCCGCAGTTACCATTCATCGTTTCTTCTGGCATGAATTCTGCGATTGGTATCTGGAAATCGCGAAAGCCGCCATCTACGATAAAACAACCCCCGAACATAAGGCATCCGTTCAAACCAATCTGGTTAACTGCCTGGCAACCGGTCTTCAGCTCCTGCATCCATTCATGCCGTTCATTACCGAAGATATCTGGAATACCCTGTTTGTCAATCCGATCAGCATTATGATCTCTCCCTGGCAGGACATTTCGCACTTCCTGAAATTTAAAACGGAAGCCGACTCGTTCGAAATCGTGCAACGGACCATTATTCATCTCCGCACAATGCGAGCTGAAATCGGTATTCCTCCTGGAAAAGAACTCCATGGTATCATCGCCGCTCCCAATGCAGAACTCCTTGGTCTCCTTGAATCCAACCGGCAAGATATCGTTTTCCTCGCCCGGCTCGGACAACTGGATATCAATACGACCGAAACCGTTGTACCACCATCAATCCGTTCGACATCCCTGACAGAGGACGGTATCGATGTGTATCTCGATCTCGAAGGTATTGTGGATGTTCCCGGTGAAGTTGCCCGTCTTCAAAAAGAAATTCAAAAAACCGGAGACGAATTGAAGAAAGTTATCGGAAAACTGAGCAATGCCAGTTTCATGGATAAAGCGCCTGAGGATGTTGTTGAAAAAACACGGCGAATCCATCTGGAGTTATCTGGAAAACTGGAGAAGTTGACCGAGGCCCTGGCTCGATTAATCCGGTCCTGACACCATCCAGACAGCGCACCGCGGGTCAGATTATGTATCGAGGAGTCCGGGATCAGGCTCTGGGTCAAATTGTGTAGCAAGTGATGAGGATGTGAAAATGAAACCATGGACAAATCCAATATTTCTGGATCTTCTTCGAATCGCCCTGATGGAAGACCTTCTGTATGGCGACGCGACAACCGAAGCGGTCATTGCTGATGATGCAAATTGCCGAGCCCGTATCGTCAGCAAATCCGAATGTGTTATCGCCGGTCAAAACGTCGCGCAAGCCGTCTTTCATGAAGTCGATCGAAAAACTCAATATCATGCAGTGATTGAGGACGGTTGTCATGCTTCCCCGGGTACAGAGATCGCGACAGTCCAGGGAAACTGCCGTACCATCCTGGCCGGTGAACGCATCGCGCTGAATTTTTTTCAGCGCATGTCGGGGATCGCAACAATGACCCGGGATATCAGGAAAATGATTGCGCATACGGAATGCCGGATTGTGGATACCAGAAAAACACTTCCCGGGCATCGCATTCTGGACAAGTATGCCGTTCGTATGGGTGGAGGATCCAATCATCGAATGGGATTGGGCGATGGTATTTTGATCAAAGACAACCACGTGGATGCCGCTGGCGGAGTCGCTCCAGCCGTCCATCTCGCCCGTCTTCGGGCACGCCATCCTCTGCGGATTCAAGTTGAAGTGAGAAATAGGGACGAAGCAATGGCTGCCGTTGAAGCCGGAGCGGAAGCATTGCTTTTGGATAACATGCAGCCGGCTCAGGTCAAAGATATTGTTGCTGGTTTGAAAGACTCTGTTTTTCTCGAGTGTTCGGGTACGATTTCCCATCAGAATGTCATCGCGTACGCGGAAACCGGAATCCACATGATATCGATTGGTGCACTGACTCATTCGGTGAAAGCTGCGGACATTTCTTTGCAGTTTGAACGATGACCCGGCGATCCGAGTTTTTGTCGGCTCCATGGATACACCATCAGTCGATCGGTTCGACCAATGCATTTCTGATGGATTATCCGGAAACATCGTTCCTCGAAGGCATAACATGCTCCGCCGATGAACAGACCCACGGCCGTGGTCGGGGCGATCGCATCTGGACGTCACCGACCGGAGGAATATACATGAGCTTCCTGCTTTGCCCACCCGTCGCCGTGTCTCAATGGAAGCTCGTCTCAATGCTGCTCGCATATGCCGCAGCCTGCACGATCCGAACGGTTTATCCGGATGTCGAACCGCGCTTGAAATGGCCGAATGATATCTTGATTAACAGAAGAAAAGTTGCTGGCGTTCTGGTTCAGAGCAGGCTATCAGGAAAAAAGCGCCTTGTTGCGGGCATCGGCATCAATGCAACGACACCACCAGAAAAACTCCCGGTCCGCCCCCTGTTTCCGGCAACAGTATTGAATCTGGAAAGCCGCTTTCCAGTATCGGTGATGGAACTCCGGAAAAACCTCAGAGAGCAGTTTCTGATCCTTTACGAGACGTGGATCCATGATCCTCAATCCATTATTCCGCGTTGGACATCCCTGTCGTCAATGGAAAACTGCATCGTGTCATTGAATACCGATCATGGAGCTATCACCGGTCGATTCGCCGGCATCGATAGCGATGGATCGTTGTTGCTTCTCTGCGACCATGATAGCAAAACACGCGCTTTTACTACCGGGGACGTTGTGACATTGTGTGACATTGAAGGAGATTGAACCATGAGGCTTGTTGTCGATATCGGAAATACGAATATCTCCGTGGGAATTCTGGAAAACGGCCAGGTTCTCCACTGTTGGCGACTCGCAACCCACATGAGACGAACCCGGGATGAATATTCACTGCTACTGAAAGGCCTGATCCATGATGTGGGACTGATTCCTGATTGTATCGATTCCGCTAGCATGTGCTGTGTCGTGCCGCCTTTACAAGATCCAATGCGCCAAAGTCTAAACATCATCGCCAATAACCGGTGCCTGATTGTGGAACCGGGAGTCAGGATCGGAATGAAAATCAGGTACGACCTGACAACACACGTGGGCTCCGACCGGATCGTTAACGCCTATGCCGCAATTCAGCGATATGGTTCACCGATTATGATGATCGATTTTGGAACGGCTACGACATTCTGTGTGGTTGATTCCGAGGGCGTATATCGTGGTGGAGCGATCTTCCCAGGGATCAATACGGTTTCGGAGGCTTTGTATCAGTCAGCGTCCCTGCTGCCGCGAGTGGCATTCAAACAGCCGCCTCGGGTCGTCGGAGAATCGACTGTTCATAGCATTCAGTCCGGGCTATTTTTTGGGTATCTTGATTTGACTCAGGGCATGATCCACCGGGTGTGCAGCGAGTATCCGGATATTGATACCGTGGTTGCTACGGGAGGTCTTGGGCGGATCATCCATGAACATTGCCCGTTGATCACTCACTACGAACCGCATTTGACGCTGTATGGGTTGAGTGAGCTGTATGACCTGAACAACGGGGATACAGCAGCGGCAATCTGGTAAGAGAGCCGCTGAACACCATGCTGTCGTTTGACAGATATCCCGGCAGATTGATAGGATTTCTGACGGAAAGAACGTTGAGCAATCGAGGAATATTGTGAACAGCCAATGTCCGAATTGTCAAGGGACTACGTGGATTTTTAATCAGAAGGACGGTGTTCGAATCGGCCACCGATGCCCATGTTATATCAATGCACAAAAAGCGAAATTGATCGAACTGGCAGACATACCCGTTCGTTACCAGAACTGCTACCTGAGTAATTTTAATACCGGCGGGAGCCAGAGTCTGATCCGAGTAGAGAACCAGATCCGGGAATACCTCATTTCGTATCCAGGGGACAGGAAAGGGCTTCTACTTCAGGGGCCTCCCGGAGTCGGTAAAACCCATCTTGCCGTGGGAATCATCCACTACCTCATTGAGGATAAGCATATTCCCTGTCTCTTCTGCGATTTCAGAGAACTGCTCCACACGATCCGTGCAACCTATGACCATACTTCGCAACTCAGTGAAGAATCAGTCATCCGACCGATACTGAAAGCCGATCTTCTGGTGCTTGATGAGTTGGGAGCAGAAAAGACAACACAATGGGTGCGTGACACCCTGATGTTCATTCTGAATTTTCGATACAATAAAATGCTTCCGACTATCATCACAACCAATTATCCGGATCGCGATGATCTCTTGTTCTCTTCTTACAAAGATCACTGGCAGGATCAGGATGAAACGCTGGAAGACAGGATCGGAGCCCGTTTACGTTCCCGACTGCATGAAATGTGCATGAAAATATGTATCGATGCAGAGGATTACCGGAAACGAAAAACACAGGTTGCTTTCCAGAAGGGCATCCGAGGCAAACTCAATACACGACAGGAGGATTGACCATGAAGGTCCTGAAATTCTTCATCGGCTTTTTGATAATATGCGCTTTCACGATGTTCGCGACGGCGAATATGGACAAGGTCCAGGTGAATCTTCTGTTCGACGATCAGCCACTCCTGGGATACAAGTCCGTTGATCAGGTCAATGATGATGGGACCATTCAAACCGTACGGGCTGCACGTCGCATTCCTGTTTTCATTCTGATTTTTGGTTCGTTCGGACTTGGATTTCTTATATCATGGAGCTTAAGTACGAGTTTGATGCGAGGGTATAAAAAAGCCGCCCGTTCGATAAAAAAGCAGAACGATCGCATGCTCGATGAATTGAACGAACTACGCAATCTCCCGGTCAATACTCCTTCGGAACCAAACGATAATCAGCGTGCTGGAGGCAAGCCCGTCTTGCCGGTTAAGTAATCCGACGATTCGTCAGTATGGCATCGCCCGTCTGTGAAACTTCTTGATCGATACATCATCCGCGAACTCCTCGCTCCCTTTTTCCTCGGCGTTTTTGTCTTCACATTCGTGATGCTAGCCAACATCATTATCCGACTGATGGATCTGTTTATCTCCAAAGGAATCGGCACCATCAATGCCCTGAATTTACTCGGACTCAGCACGGTTTACATTCTTGTTATGACCATTCCGATGTCTGTTCTTCTTGCTGTTCTTGTCGCATTCAGCCGCCTTTCCAGTGACAGCGAAATCACAGCCATGCGAGCCAGCGGAATCAGTCTGCACCGGATGATGCCGCCGGTTCTCCTCTTCGCGACATTCGCTTACCTTGTGACGTCCTTTGTTTACATTCAGATTCTCCCCAAATCCAATCAAAAACTTCGGGAACTTCGGTTTACCCTGTTCCAAACCCAGGCGAACATCGGTGTCGTTCCCCATGTTTTCAATACAGATTTCAATGATGTCGTCATCTACGTCAATGAGGTCGATCACTCGACCAAATCATTGAAAGGTGTTTTTATCGCCGACAATAGGAATAAGAAACAACCGATTGTCATTGTCGCTGAATCAGGAAAGGAAGACTTCCTCGAAGGCTCAGATGCGATCAATCTCCGGATGACAAATGGATGTACCCACGAGATGTTTGCCGATAACCAGGACCGATACTCGATAACGCCTTTCCACACAATGGATCTCGGCCTGTCCACCCTGCGCTTTGATTCAGCCGCCCTTGTCAAGTCGGACCGCGAGATGACAATTTCGGAATTGATGGAAGAAGCCCATCGACGCAAAGAAAACGGCCGCAGCGATGCGCGTCAGTGGGTGGAAATCTGGAAAAAAACATCGCTGCCGTTCGCATGCTTCGTCTTTGCCATTCTCGGTGTTCCATTGGGAATTACGACGCGACGAGGAGGTCGATCTGCCGCATTTGCAACATCCATCGGTTTAATTCTCGTCTACTATGTCTTCCTGACAGGCGGTACAGGATTGGCAGAAGATGGCAATCTCTCTCCATTCATCGCAACATGGGCTCCCAATCTGTTCCTCGGAATACTCGCTCTTTTTCTGTATCTGAAAACAGCAACCGGCTTTGAACTCCGTGTCTGCTCAACATGCACTGATAAAATTCGGCATTCCTGGCACTATCTCAATCAATGGCGATCGAAAAAAACGACGGGGGATCCCAATCAATCCAATAGAAACTACCATCCGAACATTCGGATCGGTCGAATTCTAGATCGGTATATTACCGAAACCTTTTTTCGTCTGTTCGCATATATCTTATGCTCCCTCCTGACTATCAGCCTGATCGTTCATCTGTTTGAAAAAATCGACAATTTATTGGAAAACAATGCAACCTTCTGGGACGCGTTCATCGCTATGGTGATGAAACTTCCTTATTTTTCCATTGTAGCCATTCCATTTTCCACGCTGGTCGCCACCATTCTCACCATCGGAGCCTTCACGAAAACCTCGGAGCTTGTGGCTATGAAATCAAGTGGCATCAGTTATTTACGTATCAATGCCCCAATCATTCTGGCAGGCATCACCATAAGTCTGATGACTTTTATTCTCAACGAATCGATCATTCCCATCTGCAATCAACAGGTTGAAGAAGCCTGGGATCGTATTAAAAACCGCGAACGGTCTCCTTTTATCCGGTTTCATCGCTGGTACCGCGGCAAAGATGGCGATATCTATTACTTCCAGCACAACGATACCGAGAAACGAATCATTACCGGGTTTTCACAGTTTTCGCTTGGTCATGATATGCAGCTGCTAACCCGTCTGGAAACAGAAAAAATGGTCTGGCGGAACAATCAGTGGGTGTGCCTGAACGGAAGATATATTGAGATGACGCCGGAAGGAAGCGTTGTGAGGGACACATTGTTTGTCGAGCGAAGGAACCCAATTCCGGAAAATCCAGAGGATTTTGCGAAAGAATACAAGGATTCTGAAGAGATGAACATCCGGGAATTGAGGGAATATATCGCGGTATTGGGAAGCATTGGATTCAATACAACGGAGTATGAGGTGGATTGGCATGCGAAGTTTTCGATCCCATTGCTTTCAATGATTATGGTCCTGATCGGGATTGGATTCGCCACACAAAATCCTCGCTCCGCCGGCGGTATGGTCGGGATCGGCATGGCGATTCTCATTGGAGCGGTTTACTTCATTATTTTCCGGATTATCCTGGAAGTCGGCCAGTCCGGAAGCCTCCCGCCACTGATCGCGGCATGGTTGTGTAATCTGGTCTTCTTCATCTTCAGTACCATCAACCTTCACCGCATCACCCAACGCGCATCCTGAACCTGCTTCCCTCGCATCGATGCGGAACCCGGCTATCTCGGTTGATCTCATGCCTCCGGCTATTGCGGATGAATCGGACAGTGCAACCGCGGTGTCTGGCCCTCCGGAAATACCTCTTCCACCACAACAGGGCAGTGACTCGATGCGAGATAACCCGATTCGTGGCAAACAGGGATCCGATGAATCCCCTTCGGTACGGGGAATGGTTGAGAAGGAACATCCGTCAAAACGTCCTGCATGAAATCCACGAAAATGGGACCAGCCGCTTTGGATCCGGTTTCTCCCGAACCCATCCCGGCGTTCATATCAAACCCCACCCATACACCGACAACGAGATCCGGGATGTAACCAACAAACCAGGCATTTGTATAATCATCCGTGGTACCTGTTTTTGCCGCTACCGGCCGATTCAGGACTTTCGCTCGCCATCCGGTTCCATGCTCAACAACACCTTCCAGAATACGGGTCAACTGATAGCATGATACCGCATCAAACACTTCCTTCACATCCGACTCAGGATGATACATCTCTTTCCCTTCGCTATCGGTCACAAAGTGGATCATTCGAGGACACGTTCGCAATCCGCCGCCAGCAACCGTCGCAAATGCATTGGTCAGTTCCAGTAACGTAACTTCGCCGGCTCCAAGCGCTGTCGACGGGTACGGCGGTAACTTCGATTCAATACCAGCACGATGCGCAATATCGAGAAACGGCTCGATGCCGACCTTTTCCAGCAATTTCGCCGTGGGCACATTCAGAGAATCTTCCAGACAAACCCGCAAGGTCACTGGACCTCGATACTTCTGGTCGTAATTCCTGGGTCTCCATACAACCTTCGTTTGCGGATCACGGTATTCATACTCCGTATCCATCAGAATTGTCGACCCGTTGAATCCGGCTTGAAGCGCTGCCAAATATACAAACGGTTTAATGACAGAACCCGACTGCCTACGCCCCTGTACCGCCCGGTTGAATTTCGTTTTTTGAAACGAGGAACCACCCACCATGGCAGTGATTTCTCCCGTAATCGGACGCATACTGACCAACGCTGCCTGAATATCCTGCGCTTCCGGATGACGCTGCCGGAAGGCTTCCAATCCTGCCTGCACCGCCCGATTTGCACCATCCTGATGTCTTCGATCCAATGTACTGCGAACGTTCAATCCACCACTAACAACCGTTTCTAAGGAAAATGCCTGAACCAGTTCTTTGCGAATTTCCTCTACAAAATATGGAGCGATAAATCCTTCCTGAACTTCGAGATTTAAACCAATCGGCTCAGTGATGTACTGTTGATATTTTAAATCATCAATAAACTGCGCATCCCGCATTCTCAACAAAACACGATTCCGGCTAGTCCGAGCACGATCCGGATACTTGACCGGACTGAAATAGGTCGGGTTTTTTAGCACAGAAACCAGCAATGCGCTTTCCGGAACCGTCAATTCCGTGGCATGTTTATTGAAAAACGTACGAGCGGCTGCCTCAATGCCGAAAGCACCATGGCCAAAGCAAACGTGATTAAGGTAAATGGCGATAATTTCTTCCTTTGAAAACCGGCGTTCGATTTTCGCTGTCTGAATGGCTTCTTTTATTTTCCGTGTAAACGTGCGTTCGTTGCTTAAAAACATCAATCGCGCAACTTGTTGCGTGATAGTACTTCCACCTTGGGAGATTTTCCGCGTCTTGATGTTCAGAAGAGAAGCCCGGAGAATCCCTGGCATGTCGAACCCACCATGCCGATAAAACTCTCGATCTTCCGCCGCGATCAAGGCATCGATGACATGGGAGGGAATCTCGCGACGTTGCAGAACAATCCGCCGTTCTTCGTAGTAACGGCCGATTAACTCCCCGCCAGAATCGTAAACTGTCGTCTGAACTGCCGGTTTATATCGCGTCAAACTATCGACTGGCGGTAGATGGCGAGACATGATACCAATAACAAAACCGCCGGTGACTCCGGTCAACAGACCCAGAAGCGAAAAAATAACAATGACAGGTTTCCACCGAGCGTATTTCATAGTGGAGAGAATAAACGATCCCTGCTCGAATGACCAGCGTGACCCGCATGCAAATCCCGGACGTATTCCTAACCATTCGAGCGAGAAGGATAACCGATTGATGACAGAATTGCTTCGTATGACTTCACCATTTGTTCCGTGCGGCGACCAGCCGAAAGCAATCCAATTCCTCAGCGAAGGAATCGAGAATGGCATACGTTATCAGACGCTGTTAGGAGTCACCGGATCCGGGAAAACCTTTACAATGGCGAAAGTGCTGGAGACAGTCCAGCGTTCCGGTCTGGTCATTGCTCACAATAAAACGCTGGCTGCACAGCTATATCGGGAGTTCAAGCGATTTTTTCCGAGCAATGCCGTTCATTATTTTGTCAGTTATTACGATTACTATCAGCCGGAAGCATATCTG